>NZ_JBNMHC010000006.1:0-20618 GCF_050872565.1 Butyricicoccus sp.
ACCTGTGAGCCGAAATATGAAGAGGATTCTCGTCTCTATCATAAGAACTAAATCGAATATAGACAGAAAAAAATCGTGAGTGATATTCACTCACGATTTTTTTGTTGATAGCATACGAATGATGACATTTCCTGCATGTTGGACGTCAGAGGCGACCTGCAAGGCTTCTGCTAATTCAAGGAGAGGAAATTCATGCGTAATAATAGATTCCAGATTCCATTTTTTACACGCCATGATTTTTTGCACATCGTTGACATCCTCCGGCATATATCCGCCGGAGCCGATAATGCTCTTTTGCAGATTTCTTTTACGGTAATGTAAGCAAAATCTTTTTCATCTAACAGTGTGAGAAAGGCTTCGTCCATGCGGGCTGCCGTATGGAAATATTTGCTCTCTGATTTATTCATGGTTTTGGAAGCTCCTATTTTAGTATATCAGACGATCGAGAGAAACAGAATGACACAGAACATAAAATCTGTCCAGTTCAGATTTAGTAAGAAATTATGAGGGAATCGAGCGTTCTTTGCGCCGCATATCCTGCATTTCTCTGCGGATCATAAAAACGCTGACAACGGCGGCTACGCCATCCGCAATAGGACCGGAGTATAAAATGCCATCCATGCCGAAAAATAGCGGCAAAATCAAAATGAGCGGCAAGAGAAAGAGAATCTGTCGCGTCATCGACAAGAATAAGCCTTTAATAGGCTGTCCAATTGCTGTAAAGAAGGTCGAAGAAATCGGCTGTAAGCAATTGAGGAAGGTGCAGAAGAAGAAAACGCGGAAATACGAAATGGCGAATGCAAAATACAAGGCATCGCCGGAACCAAACAGAGAAGTAATCTGTCGCGGAAACAGCTGAAAGACAATAAACGATGCGATAGAAATAACAAAACCACACTGCACAGCGAGGCGATATACCTTGCGGACACGAGCATACTGCTGTGCACCGTAGTTGAAGCTGGCAATTGGCTGGACGGACTGAGACAGACCAATGATAACAGAGAAAAAGATCTGATTGACTTTCGTAATGATACCAGCACACGCCAGCGGGATTTCTTCACCATATATGGACATGGCGCCGTAATGCGTCAAGGATTTGTTCAAGGCGATTTGTACGACGGTCATAGCAATCTGATTGAAGCTCTGTGCGGCACCCAGCGCGGCAACGCGGCATACATAGTCCTTACGAGGGCGAAAGTGTTGGCGCGTGAGATGCACGGTTTTATAATGCATCAGATAGCGAATGGCCAAGATGGCAGATACGATTTGACCGATAATGGTGGCCAGAGCAGCACCTGCCATGCCCCAATCTAAGCCGAAAATAAAGATCGGGTCTAAGATTAAGTTGATGATGGCACCGACCAGATTGCATGTCATGGTAAAGCGTGGACTGCCGTCAGCGCGAATCAAATGTCCGCCGCCGGTAGCCAAAATCAAAAACGGAAAGCCAAAAGATGTAATGGCAGTATATGTTCTTGCATAGCCCAAAATATCCTCTGTTGAGCCGAAGAATCGCAGCATGGGTGTCAGAAACAGATGGGCGACAAGGCAGAGAACGACACCGCAGATGACGAGCATAGAAATGGCATTGCCGACATAAAAGGCGGCACGTTTGCTGTCGCCTTCGCCCATTGTCAAATTAAAGGCAGAAGCGCCGCCGATGCCAAACATCAGTGCAATGGCAATACAAATAGTTGTGAGCGGGAATGCCACGTTTGTCGCAGCGTTGCCGAGCGCACCGATGCTCCAGCCGATAAAGACCTGATCGACAATATTGTACAGCGCACTGACCAACATGGCAATGATGCTGGGAACGGCAAAGGTACGCAGCAGCTTGCTGATTTTTTCTGTTTTGAGTGGATTGGATTGAACGGCTTCCATGAAAGACCTCCTATTGTGTTATCAAGAAAAATGCACTGCCATATTCGACAGTGCATGTGACAGCATAGGCGATGCTGTCAATTTTTTTGTTTTACTGCGTTCTGAACGATTGGCGTGACAAACCAGCCGACACAAAATCCAAGAATCGCGCCTGCTAACACATCAGTTGGATAGTGCAGATACAAATACAGGCGGGAGAAGGAGATGAGAACAGCGAGCACATACGCCGCGATGCCTGCCTTTTGATTGTTGCGGAACAGTGCCGTTGCCGCAGCAAACGAAGAAGACGTATGACCGGATGGAAAAGAGGATGTAGTCGGCAATGCAATGAGCATGTCGGCGATTGGCTGCTCGACAAATGGCCGCGTGCGGTTGAACAGATGCTTGAGCAGTCCTTCGCCGAGTGCAAGATTGACAAGCAGACAAATGACCATGCAAATGCCTGCGGTTCGCGTTTTCTTTCTGCACAGCAGAACAAGCGAGAGAACAATCCAAATGAAACCAGCATTGTTCAGCTGCGATAGAACGGGAAAGATTCCGTCTAAGATGCCGCAGCGCAGATGCTGCTGAATGGCGGACAATATAGACAGATCAAAAGCGGTTAGTGCTTGCAGCATATGCAATACCTCAAGCGAACAGATGCGCCAGACCAACGACACCGCGCGAAGCGACTGTCATGATAATACCGGCGGTGAAAATGCCGAGCAGAATGGCTGGAAATGCTTTTTTCGGCGGAACATCCAGCAGGGAAGCGATGACGGAACCCGACCATGCGCCGGTGCCCGGCAGCGGAATGCCGACAAACAGCCACAAACCAACAAAGGCAACCTTCTGAATGGTATCGGACTTGCTCAGCAGGTGCTTTTCGTACCAATGGGTCAGGCGAGACAGCATCGGCAGGGTCTTCATCCAAGCAATCAGCTTCTTGCCGAAGATTAAGATGAACGGGATCGGCAGGATGTTGCCAACGATGCTGAGTAGCAGGACATTGAGCCAAGGCAAGCCAAAGGCTGTGCCGACGATGACGGAGCCGCGCAGCTCAATCAGCGGAATCATGGAAACGATAAACACCGCACCATATGCACTGATGTGCGCAGCGAGAAAACTAAATACCGTATTAATCATGTGTAAACTCCTTGTATAGAATATAAAATATAGTATACCACAAATGTACACCGGAAACCGTACATAAATTGAAAAATATACATGGCGCAAACAGAAAATTTTGTGTGCAACATCATGAAAACATCACGAAAAAAACAGAAGCTGGACGCGTGCGCGGTTGCAAGATGCGTGGGGTTGTGATACAATCATCTATATGCATATTCTTTTGTTTAACAGAAGCTGCGAAATTAAAATTCATTGACAGGAGCGTTTATGATGGAATATAAAATTGCTGACCATATTGCGGCGATGAAGCCGTCTGCTATTCGTGAGATCTTTAAAGTTTTGGTTGACCCGGAAGTCATTGCACTTTCTGCCGGTTCTCCGGATTCCAGTGCATATCCGGTAAAGGAAATGGCAGAAGTAGGCGATGAAATCTTTGCAAATGAATTTGTCACCACACTGGGATACGGCACGACAGAGGGCTATACCCCGCTGCGCGAGCAGACCAAGAAGCGTTTGCGTGAGAAATATCAGACAGGTACAGATGACGATGATGTCATCATTACCACTGGCGGCCAGCAGACAATCAGCCTGTTTACACAGACCATGATTAACAAGGGCGATGTCGTTGTATGCGAAGAGCCGAGCTTTATCGGTGCCCTCAATGCATTCCGCAGCTTTGGCGCACAGCTCAAGGGTGTACCGATGGACGATGACGGTATGCGTATGGATCTGCTGGAGCAGGTTCTGTCTACGACAGACAATGTCAAGTTTATTTATGTCATTCCGACCTTCCAGAATCCGTCTGGCCGTACTATGACGCTGGAGCGCCGCAAGCAGCTGTTGGAACTGGCAAAGAAGTATGATGTGCTGATTCTGGAAGACAACCCGTACTTTGAGCTGCGCTATGAGGGCGAGCCGGTAGCAACCATCAAGTCGATGGATACTGAGGGCCGCGTTGTATATGCAGGTTCCTATTCTAAGGTTCTGTCTCCTGGTATGCGTATTGGTTTCTGCTTGGCAAACAAGGAAATCATCAACCGTATGGTTGTCTGCAAGCAGGTCAGCGATGTACATACTAATATGTACTTCCAGATGCTGGTATCTAAATATCTGGACAAGTATGATTTGGATGCACACATCAAGGAAATCTGTGAACTGCACAAGATCAAGCGCGATGCAATGCTCAAGGCATTGGAGAAATATGTTGATCCGCGCGTAACCTTTACGCATCCGAACGGCGGTCTGTTCATTTGGGGCGAGCTGCCGGAAGGCTATGACGGATTTAAGCTGTGCCAGGAAATCACCAAGAAGAAGGTTGCCTGCGTACCGGGCAATGCCTTCCTGACCGATGAAAACGGCGTATCCAACGGCTTCCGTCTGAACTTCTCCATGCCGAGTCTGGAGAACATTGAAATCGCTTGCCAGCGCATTGGCGAAACGGTTGCAGAGTTTCTCAAGTAAAAGAAACCGCTGTATTTTGAGGTAAATAACTATATGGATGAAGTATATCAGGTTGTGCTGAAGATCTTGGTGGCATTTTTTGTAACGGGCATTTTGTCCTTTGCGTTGACGCCGCCGGTCAAACGGCTTGCACACCGCATCGGTGCCATTGATGTGCCGAAGGATGCACGCCGAATGCACAAAAAACCGATTCCGCGTCTGGGTGGTCTGGCGATTTATATCAGCTTTGTTATTGTCAGTTTGGTGCTCGGACAGTGGAACATGCAGAATTTCACCATTCTGATCGGTTCGGCAATCATCGTTGTTCTGGGTATCTTTGATGACAGAAACGCGCTGAGTGCCAAGTTTAAGTTCGGCATTCAGCTGATTGCAGCGGCAATTCCAGTTATATTCGGCAATCTGCGCATTGAGCTGATTACCAATCCGAATCTGTTCAGCGGAGAACTCTATGTAAAGTTCGGCGCGCTGGCTATTCCGATTACGATTATTTGGATTGTTGCCATTACCAATGCCGTCAATCTGATTGACGGCTTAGATGGTCTGGCTGTTGGTGTTTCTGCCATTGCGTGCATGACCATGCTGGCAGTATCTCTGCTCATTGGAGAAGTGCCGATTGCCATTTTGCTGGCAGTGCTGGCGGGTGCTTGCGTGGGATTTATGCCGTTCAACTTGAATCCGGCGAGCATTTTTATGGGAGATACCGGCTCGACCTTCTTGGGCTTTATGCTGGCAACCCTGTCTATTCAGGGCATGTTTAAGGTCTATGCGATTATCTCGTTTGCTGTTCCGTTCTTAATTTTGGGTCTGCCTATCTTCGACACAGCGTTTGCGTTTACCCGCCGCATTCTGTCCGGCCGCAGTCCGTTTTCTCCGGATCGCGGACATGTGCATCACAGACTGATTGATATGGGATTTAATCAGAAGCAGACGGTTGCGATTCTGTATATCATTTCGACGATTCTGGGCTTACTCGCTGTTGTGTTGACGACATCCGGTGAGTATCGTGCGATTATCATGGTGCTGGTTGTCTTGATTACCTGCGTGATTGGCGGCGGCATTTATCTGTCTGCGGAGCGCAGAAAGATGAAGATGCACGAAAAAAAGCTGCATGAACTCAATCAGCAGGAGAGCGAACGGGAACAGCAGAACGCGGAGCGGAAGCAGGATACCGATCAACCATCGTGATCGCGGAGGATTTTTTGACAATGAAGACAATAAAAGTAATGACAGTCTTCGGCACGCGGCCGGAGGCGATTAAAATGGCTCCATTGGTACATGAACTGGAGCGAACAGAAGGCGTACAGTCGATTGTGTGCGTTACGGCGCAGCATCGAGAGATGCTGGATCAGGTCATGGATATTTTTCACTTGAAAGCAGACTATGATTTGGACATCATGCAGCCGCGCCAGACATTGGCAACCATCACGACAAAATCGCTTGTCGGATTAGATGAAGTGCTGGATGAAGCAAAGCCGGACATCGTTTTGGTGCACGGTGATACATCGACGACATTTGCCGGTGCACTCGCCGCTTTCTATCATAAGATTCCTGTGGGACATGTAGAAGCAGGTCTGCGCACCTTTGATAAGTACTCTCCATTCCCGGAAGAGATGAACCGTAAGCTGACCGGACAGATTGCCGAGCTGCATTTTGCACCGACAGAGCGCAATCGCAAGAATCTGGCAGCAGAGGGCATCACAAAGGGTGTTATCGTGTGCGGCAACACGGTTGTTGATGCCATTCATTCGACCGTGAATTCGGATTTTGTATTCCGTGATGATACATTGAATCATTTGGATTATCAGAACCGCCGTGTGATTCTTGTCACTGCGCACCGCCGTGAAAACTATGGCGAAGCGATGGAGAATATCATGCGTGCACTGCGCCGGTTGGCAGATGATTTTGAGGATATTGACATTGTCTATCCAGTTCATCTCAGCCCGTATGTGCGCGAGACCGCAGCAAAGTATCTGTCTGGCCATGAGCGCATTCATCTGATTGAACCGCTGGCTGTCGATGAGATGCACAATCTGATGGGACGCAGCTATTTGGTTCTGACAGATTCCGGTGGATTGCAGGAAGAGGCACCGAGCCTTGGCAAACCGGTTCTTGTTCTGCGCCGAGAGACAGAGCGTCCGGAGGCAATCGAAGCTGGCACGGTTCGTCTGGCTGGTGTAGACGAAGATACCATTTATTCGATGGCTTGCACGCTGCTCCGCGATGAAAGCGAATATCATCAGATGGCACATGCGGTAAATCCGTATGGCGATGGTCAAACTTCTCGCCGCATCGTGCACATGATTCGTCACTATTTCGGTCAGCTGCCGGATATGCCGGATGAATTTCGTCCGTAATAGGAGAACATTAAATGGATGAAAAAACACAAGCACAGGGAGAAAAGTCTCCAAAGCGCAAGCATATTGGTCTAATTGTCTTTCTTTGCGCTGTGCTTTTGGCAATCATTATCGCTGTATGCCTGACAGGACGGCCGGGCAATGCCATCACGCTGCCGACAGGCAGTGCGGATGTAGCTGCTGTCAAGGAACAGACGAGCTATCAGCTCAAGGACACCAATATCACGGTGGATAATGTACAGCAGGTCATTGCGAGCATGAAACGGCCGAGTTCCTATAGTGCGTCTGTGACAAACACGCTGTATTGGAGTGGAAGCTGGCAGAAAATCAATGCCACAACCTATGTACGCGACGGTATTTCCGTCACAGAATATAAAAATACACAGGGAACAGCGAATCACTATATAGCGATTCGAGACAATCTGTATTATGCGTGGAGAAATGGCAGTACGACACAGTACACTGCATCGACCGGTTCGATTTCGGCTGATGATACCAGCATGATTCCGACATATGAGACCGTGGTGTCTGCCGATAAACAGTCGATCACCGCAGCGGGACAGCGAACTATCAACGGAGAAGCGTGTATTTATGTCACCGTACAGGCGGACAATGGATATAGCTTGACGTATTGGGTGTCTACCGTCAGCGGCTTGCTGATTCAGGCGGACTATACAAAGGATGGCGACCTCGTGCGCAGCGTTGTTTTGGAGAATATTCAGAGCAAGACACCGGATGACGCGTGGTTCCAGCTGCCGGACGGAACGAACTTACTGGAGACAGAATCAGCCAATGGCTGATGAATGACAGAAAAAAGGACGGAATGCAGCGATGCGCCGTCCTTTTTGATGAGATGAAGAGGTTGTACATGCAGAGTATATGGAGTGAACAGGGACAATTGCCTGTGCAGGCGCAGCGCATTCGGCGCGATGTTTTTATGCTGGAACAGGGATTTTGTGATGAATTTGATGATTTAGATAAGAAAAGCTGGCATGTTTTGCTGCAAACGGATGAAAAAATCATTGGTACTGCGCGCATGTTCTGGGAGCAGAATCATGTGATGCATGTCGGCCGTGTAGCCGTTTGTAAAGATGCCAGAGGCGGTGGAAACGGTGCGCGTATTTTACAGGCGTGCTGTGAAAAAGCAAAGGCACTGGGTGCCAATCGAGTGATTCTCGGTGCACAGTGCCGCGCAGTAGAATTTTATAAAAAGAGCGGATTTACGCCTTACGGCGAAATTTTCGATGATGAAGGCTGTCCGCACCAGATGATGGAGAAAAAATTATGAGTTTTTTGGATATTTCTGAAGAGATTCGCCAGCTTGGCGCAGATGCCGAGAAGGCAGTTCGCCCGTATTTTGAGGCGATTGATGAAATCAGTGAGTACAATACCGAAAAGGTTTTGGCGGCGTTTGCAAAAAATCGTGTCGCAGAGGCAATGTTTGCCGGCACGACAGGCTACGGCTATGATGATAAGGGCCGTGACACGCTGGATCAGATCTATGCTGATATTTTCGGCACAGAAGCAGCACTCGTGCGCATTGGTTTTGTCAATGGCACCCATGCGCTGTGCTGTGCGATGTATTCCGCAGTGAAGACCGGCGATGTCGTGCTGTCTGCAACCGGTCCGGCATATGACACGCTGATGAACACCATTACCGGTGATATGGCGGGCAGCATGAAGCAGTACGGTATTGGATACCGTCAGGTCGAGATGAAAAACGGCTTGCCGGATGTGCCTGCTATTGCAGAGGCGGCAAAGGCGCAAGATGTCAAGCTTGTATTCATTCAGCGAAGCAAGGGCTATGGTGTGCGTGAATCGCTGTCCTGTGAGCAGATCGGAGAGGTTTGTCAGGCCGTTCGTGCGGTCAATCCGAACGCAGTTATCATGGTAGACAACTGCTATGGTGAATTTGTTGAGAAACTGGAACCGACGCAGGTTGGCGCGGACATTATCGCCGGTTCGTTGATTAAAAATCCGGGCGGCGGATTGGCGCCGACCGGCGGCTATATTGCAGGCAGAAAAGATCTGGTTGAGAATGCTTCGTTCCGTTTGACTGCACCGGGCATTGGCGCAGAGTGCGGCTGTACCATGGGACAAAATCGTCTGCTGTATCAGGGCCTGTTTATGGCACCGCATACGACGGCGCAGGCGGTCAAGACTGCGGTATTTGGCGCACAGGTCATGCAGATGATGGGTTTTGAAGTGCATCCGCTGCCGGAAGAACCGCGTCATGACATCATTCAGACGATTGCGTTTGGCAAGCCGGAACCGCTGTGCCGCTTCTGTGAGGGCATTCAGGCGGGTGCACCGGTGGATTCTTTTGTCACGCCGGTTCCGTGGGACATGCCGGGGTATCAGGATCAGGTTATCATGGCTGCCGGTGCGTTTGTTCAGGGTGCTTCGATTGAACTCTCTGCTGATGCGCCGATGCGTGAGCCGTATGTTTGCTACATGCAGGGCGGCTTGACCTATGCATCCGGTAAAATGGGTGTTTTGCTGGCTGCACAGCGCATTCATGCCGCTGGATATGGAAAGTAATGGGACAAATCAGCAAAACCTGTCAAACGAATAGGGAATTTCTTGTGAATTTGCGCAAAATGTGGTACACTAATTCATATATAACCTGCTATGGAGGTGCACATGCTGATACTGGGAATTGATCCGGGCTATGCCACGGTGGGATATGGACTGGTACAGCATGAACGCGGGAAATTTACCCATATTCGCCATGGCGCGATTACCACGCAGCCGCATGTCCCGATGCATTTACGGCTAAAGGAAATCCACGAGGATATGCTGACATTGCTGGACACCTTTCATCCAGATGCGGTTTCCGTGGAGGAACTGTTCTTTAATACGAATATTACCACGGGCATTCAGGTTGCCCATGCGCGCGGTGTTATTTTATTGGCGTGTGCCGAGCGCGGCATCACACCGGCAGAATATACGCCATCGCAGGTCAAACAATCGGTTGTCGGCTACGGCAGGGCGGAAAAACGACAGGTCATGGAGATGACCAAAACGATGCTGCATTTGCCGCGAATGCCGCGGCCGGATGATGCGGCGGATGCTTTGGCTCTGGCGATCTGCCATGCCCATGCGGAAGGCTCTCAGCTCGTGCGGCAGCGATTGCAGCGATTTGAAGTGGATGCAGGACAAGGCGGCACGGGAAAGCGGTAAGCGCATACGGAAAGGAAACACACTTTGTTTTATTATGTAGAAGGAACCGTTGCTCTGATTGAAAAAGAGCTGGCTGTGATTGACTGCGGCGGTGTCGGCTATGCTTGCCACACCTCGCAGAACACCTGTGCATCGATCCGCATGGGAGAGAAGGCCAGATTATATACCTATCTCAGCATTCGAGAGAATGCCTGCGATTTGTATGGCTTTGCCGAACAGGAAGAACTGAACTGTTTTAAACTGCTGCTCGGTGTATCCGGTGTCGGCCCCAAAGCGGCACTTGCCATTTTAGGTATTGCTCCGCCGAGTCAATTGGCGTTGTCCATTATCACGGAAGATGCCAAGTTCTTGACGCAGGCACCGGGCATCGGAAAAAAGATTGCTCAGCGCATTTGTTTGGAATTGAAAGACAAGCTGGCAAAGGAACAGGGCAGCTTGCCGACAGGCGGCGGTTTGGTTATGACATCGAAAGCTGGTGCTGGTGCCGTTGATGCGGTCAGCGAAGCCGTTTCTGCCCTTGTCGTGCTGGGATATTCGCAGGCAGAAGCCTTGCGGGCCATGGAGGGTATCCAGACAGACGGCACGGCAACATCAGAAGAACTCATTCGCGCTTGCTTGAAAAAGTTGGCGGCGCAGTAATCGAGGATAGATTCTATGAGTATTGAATTTGATGAAGAATTTTCCGAGCGCATTGTTTCTACCGATTCGACACCGGCGGATGACGGAGAATTTTCTCTCCGTCCAAAGTCGATGGAGGAATACATTGGTCAGAGCAAAGCAAAGGAAAATTTGGCTGTCTTTATTGAGGCGGCAAAACGGCGAGGAGAACCGCTGGATCATGTTTTGCTGTACGGTCCGCCAGGACTTGGCAAGACAACGCTGGCGAATATCATCGCCAATGAGATGGGCGTCAATATTCGCGTGACCAGCGGCCCGGCGATTGAAAAGGCGGGCGATTTGGCGGCGCTGTTGACCAATCTCAGCGAAAATGATATTTTGTTTATTGATGAGATCCATCGCTTAGACCGCAGTGTAGAGGAAATTCTGTATCCGGCGATGGAGGATTTTGCCTTAGACATTATCATCGGCAAGGGACCGTCGGCACGTTCCATTCGGTTGGATTTGCCGCATTTCACCCTAATCGGCGCGACAACGCGCGCCGGACAGATGACTTCGCCGCTGCGTGATCGATTTGGCGTGATGCTTCGATTGGAGCTGTATACGCCGGAAGAGTTGCAGCAGATTGTTGCGCGTTCCGCAAAGATTTTGCAAGTCGAAGCAGAACCCGAAGGAACGTATGAAATTGCACGTCGTTCTCGCGGCACACCGCGTATTGCCAATCGAATGCTGCGCCGCGTGCGAGATTTTGCTGAGGTTCGGTTCAATGGCGTGATTACACGCGAAGCAGCAGACACTGCGCTGCGGGCACTGGAAGTCGATGAGTTGGGACTGGACGCGATAGATCGCCGTATGCTGCGCAGTATTATGACAACATTCGGCGGCGGACCGGTCGGCTTGGAGACCCTGGCGGCAACGATTGGCGAGGAAGCCGTCACGCTGGAAGACGTGTATGAGCCATATCTAATGCAGATTGGCTTTTTGAACCGCACGCCGCGCGGCCGCTGCGTCACGGCACTGGCATATGACCACATGGCAATTCAGCCGAATATGCCGGCTGTGCCGGAACAAATGCGGCTGGATGAAAATCCCAATAGCAAATGACATGGTGTGCCGCATAGATTGAGGCACAAGATTTTATCTGATAGTAGAGGAGTATGGATTGTATGGGCAAGTATTTTGGAACAGATGGCATCCGTGGTGTTGTCAATGTAGAACTGGACGCACATTTGGCATTTAAAGTAGGTCGTGCCGTTGCATATGCATTGTCTCAGCAGACCAAACACCGCACCAAGATTTTGATCGGCAAAGATACACGTATCTCGTCCGATATGCTGGAAGCAGCACTGGTTGCAGGTATTTGTTCTTCTGGCGCAGATGTTGAGTCTCTGGGTGTGATTCCGACTCCGGCAGTGGCACATCTGACCATCAAGCACAAGGCGGATGCAGGCATTGTGATTTCTGCTTCGCACAACCCGTATGAGCACAATGGCATCAAAATTTTTGCCGGAAGCGGCTACAAGCTTTCCGATGAACTGGAAGCACGGATTGAGGAGTACATTGACCATGTAGACGATCTGCCGAAGGCAACACATGAGGCAATTGGCCGCGTGCTGCCGCTCAGCATTGATCCGGTAGAAGAATATACCGATTATCTGGCAGAGACCATTCAGGGTGACTTGTCCGGTCTGCGTGTTGCAGTAGACTGTGCAAACGGCGCTTCTTCGGCAACCGCTTCGACTCTGTTCCGCAAGCTCAAGCTGGATGCTGCCATCCGTTATTATGAGCCGGATGGCGTGAACATCAATGCCCATTGCGGTTCGACTCATCTGGAAGCCTTGCAGAAGATGGTCAAAGACGGCGGCTATGATGTCGGTGTCGCATTTGACGGTGACGCAGATCGTTGCCTGGTTGTCGATGACAAGGGCGAGATTCTGGATGGTGACCGCATCATGGCGGTCTGCGCGGTAGAACTGAAGCGTCAGAACAAGCTGCGCGGCAATGCGTTTGTTGCGACGATTCTGTCCAACATGGGTCTGCACGCATATGCAAAGGAACACGGCATCAGCATCGAGTGCTCGAATGTCGGTGACCGCTATGTGCTGGAAAAGATGCTCGACAAGGGCTATATTCTCGGCGGTGAGCAGTCCGGTCATGTCATTTTCTTGGAATATGCGACGACTGGCGACGGTGAGCTGACGGCCATTCAGTTCCTCAAGATGCTCAAGGACAGCGGCAAGCGCGCTTCTGAAATTGCCGCAGAAGTTGTTCCGTGGCCGCAGATTATGATTAATGTCAAGGTGCCGACGGCAATGAAGTATGCGATTTCGGATCGTCAGGAAGTGCAGGACGCCATTGAAAAAGAAAAGCAGGGTCTCGGCGAGGGCCGTATTCTGGTTCGTCCGTCCGGCACAGAACCGTTGGTTCGTGTCATGGTTGAAGGCAAGGATAAGGATGCTGTATATAAGGCGGCAGAAGCTGTTGCCGGTGTGATTGAATCTATCCTGTAATAAAGAAAGAGAACAGCGGTCTGGTTGGACGCCGTACGGCAGAAGACCAGACCGACTTTGTGTTTTACGCAAGAAAACATAGATAAAAGCAAAAGTAAATTTTGATACTTGTTGATGGAAATGCACAAAGATTCGTTGACATTTTTTAAACGATAGGGTATAATGAGTAACAATATGATGTATGGCAAAGAGTCTTTGAAAGAAAAAGCAGATGCAGATGAAAGCTTGTGCCGGTTGGCACAGCAAGGAGATCGCACAGCGGAAGAACAGCTGGTCGTCCGGTATTTTGGCTTGGTGAAAGCTTGTGCCAGACCGTATTTTCTTGCGGGCGGCGACGGAGAAGATCTGATTCAAGAAGGAATGCTGGGACTGCTCAAAGCGGTCAGAGGCTATGAGGCGGAACGCGGTGTTCCGTTTGAGGCGTTTGCACGCATGTGCGTGACGCGTCGGGTATACAGTGCCGTGAGTGCAGCGGCAGCAGATAAGCATGAACCGCTCAACCGCTCGGAAGACCTTGCCAAAACCCCTCTGTTTGACGAACATTCCAAAGCGGTGCACTCTGCCGCAGATCCGGTAAATCTGGTCATTGACAGAGAAGAGCACCGCGAACGGCAGGAAAAACTTAAGGATTCCTTGTCTGCGTTTGAAGCTAGGGTTCTTGCATTGTATTTGGATGGCAGTTCCTATGAGGAAATGGCGTCTGAAATGGGAAAACCGGTGAAATCCGTAGATAATGCGATCCAACGCATTCGCCGCAAAGCAGCGGCTTTGTTTCCGGAGGAACATCGGTAAATCGTATCGAAGAGAGAGGAAAAATCATGTATCAGGACAAGACAATTGTATGTAAGGACTGCGGTCAGGAGTTTATTTTCTCCGCAGGAGAGCAGGAGTTTTATGCAGAACGCGGCTTCCAGAACGAGCCGCAGCGCTGCAAGAGCTGCCGGGACAAGAGAAAAAACAGCAGCCGTCCGGCGCGGGAATACTTCATCGCGACCTGTGCCGCTTGCGGCGGCGAAGCTCGCGTACCGTTCCAGCCGAAGAGCGACCGACCGGTATATTGCAGCGAGTGCTTTGCAAAAATGCAGGCGAAAGATTGATTTTGTGAAAATCACAGAACACCCGCGGGATCTGCGGGTGTTCTTTTGTGCGATTCTATCAAATTGTTGCTGGATGTATTGAAAAAACAAAAAAGAGACAGTATAATACAAATGGAATTCATTTAAAAATACAGGAGGTCATTCCTATGGCTAAGGTTACCAAGAGCACCACAATCGGTGAGGTTCTGGCTCGTGATATTAATACCGCTCAGTTCTTTATCAATATCGGAATGCATTGTCTGGGCTGCCCGCATTCTCAGGGTGAGAGCATTGAAGAGGCATGCATGGTACACGGTACAGATGCAGACGAGCTGGTAGAAGAGATCAACAACTACTTCCAGAGCATCGGCTAATTTTTTTGCCGAAGAACGAAACAACAAAGGGAGCCGATACGATATGTGTCGGCTCTTTTTTCTACAGAAAGGAATGCTATGCAGGAAAATCGTATGCATTTGACGCCGCGCCTGCGCACCATCATGCAGCAGGTGCCGGAGGGCGCAAAGCTGGCAGACATTGGAACAGACCATGCTCTGATTCCGACGGCATTGCTGCGCCGCGGCGTAATTCAACAAGCGATTGCATCGGATTTGCGCGAAGGTCCGCTGGACAGTGCGGCTCGCACAGCAAAACAGTTTTGCGTAGAGGATCGGCTTTCTCTGCGATTGGGCGGCGGAATGCAAACCATCCAGCCGGAGGAAGCAGATACCATTGTGATTGCAGGTATGGGCGGAGAAACCATTGCACAGATTTTGACAGATGATCCGTGGGCATTGGATGGAAATCATTTGCTGCTGCTGCAGGCAATGACCGCACAGCCGTATCTGCGGCAGTATCTCGCTGCACATGGCGGCATCATTCAAAAGGAATCGCTGTGCCGAGAAGGCCAGAGAATCTATACGGTCATGACCGTGATTGGCGGCGGCAAACCGGAGCAGAAAAGTCTTGCAGCGTGCTGTATTTCCGATGCCCTGCTTCAGGACGCTATGGCGGCGGATTACATGCAAAAGTTGCTGGATCGCGAGCAGAACATTGCTCATTCGCTGGAGACAGCGAAACATCAGAAGCCGGAAGAACTACAGATGCATAAAGAGATGATTGCTGTGCTTTCGCAGGCATTGCAATCGCTAGGAAAGGAAGAAGCACAATGATTCAGGTAAAACAGATTTTACACTGTTTGGAACAGGCAGCGCCTTATGATTTGGCAGAGCATTGGGACAATGTCGGATTGTTGGTCGGTGATCCGGAGGCAGAGGTTGAAGGTGTCTTGTGTGCACTGGATATTACAGAGACCGTCGTTGAAGAAGCCGCAGAGCGTGGATGCAACTTGATTGTCGCACATCATCCGGTCATTTTTACATCGGTCAATCGCGTGACTGCCGATACTGTG
The DNA here is from genome assembly GCF_050872565.1 of Butyricicoccus sp. Lineage (GTDB taxonomy): Bacteria > Bacillota > Clostridia > Oscillospirales > Butyricicoccaceae > Butyricicoccus_A. The sequence goes on from NZ_JBNMHC010000006.1 coordinate 15,602, forward strand.
ACCGGACGCATTGTTATTTCTATGATTCAGAAGGGCATTTCTGGCATTTGTATGCACACCAATATGGATTGTGCCGCTGCCGGTGTCAATGATTTGCTCGCCGCTTCGCTGGGACTGACGGATGTTATCAATATGGGTGCCGGAGAAGGCGGAAATCTGGGTCGTGTTGGCAATTTGCCGCGCCCGATGACGCTGGAACAATTCGCACAGCATGTCAAGCTGTCGCTGGATGCCGGTGGTGTTCGTGTGGCAGACGGTGGAAAGATGGTGCAGCGCGTGGCAGTTGGCGGCGGTGCTTGCGGCAAACTGATGGATGCAGCGGTTGCCAAGGGAGCTGATACGTTTGTAATCGGTGATTGCAGCTATGATATTATGATGCGGGCACATGATATTGGACTGAATTTGCTGGATGCTGGCCATTTCCCGACAGAGAATCCTGTTGCACGAGGATTCCGCGATCTGATTGCCGAGCATTTCCCGGATGTTTCTGTCCACGTTTCTCAGCAGCATAAAGATTGTATTACGTTTTATTGAGTGACGAGACCAAAGAAAAAGAACCGCGGCATGTGCTGCGGTTCTTGTGGTATTAGCGTAAAAACAAACGAATCAGGCGGGTATATAGCTTGTGATAGGGTTGGTAGCGCATAGGCAGATCCAACCAAGTCTTTTTGTCTACGATGCTCTTGCTGTGAGAAAAGGTCTGAAATCCTGTTTTTCCATGATAGGCACCCATACCGCTGGCGCCGACACCGCCAAAACCCATATGCGGTGTTGCCAGATGAATGATTGTATCGTTGATGCATCCACCGCCAAACAAGCAGGTTTCTGTTATGTGTCGAATGGTTCGTTTATTTTCTGAGAAAATATAGAGTGCTAATGGATGCGGATGGGCGTTGATTGCCGTGAGCGCTTCATCTATCGTATGATAGGTTAAAATGGGGAGGACAGGACCGAATATCTCCTCCTGCATCACGGGATCGTCCCACGTGACTTCGGTTAAAATAGTTGGACTGATTTGCCGCTGTTCCGGTTTGCATTTGCCGCCGTATACCAGCTTGTTTCGGTCAATCAAGCGGGAAATTCGTTCCATATGCTTCTTGTTGATAATTTTTCCGTATTTGGGATTACTCAGAGCGTCTGCGCCAAACTGACGACGGATTTCTCGCATCAATGCTTTGACTAAATCGTCTCGAATGCGCGCGTCACAATAAATATAATCCGGCGCAACACAGGTTTGTCCGCAATTGAGGAATTTGCCGAAGACGATACGCCGTGCTGCAAGATTGATTTTTGCGGTACTGTCTACAATCACCGGACTTTTGCCGCCAAGCTCCAAGGTGCACGGTGTCAGGCGCTCTGCCGCATGGCGCAGAACCTCTTTGCCAACCGTTTGACTGCCGGTAAAGAAAATATGGTCAAACGATTCATCGAGTAGATGTCGATTTTCTTCTCTGCCGCCAGTGACAACAGCGACATAATGTGGCGCAAAGCATTCGGACAAAATTGTCTGAATGACCTCACTGGTGCAGGGAGAATACGCACTGGGTTTGACAATAGCTGTATTTCCAGCGGAAAGTGCGTCGATAAGCGGATCAATCGTCAACAAAAACGGATAATTCCATGGACTCATGATAAGGACAACGCCAAGCGGAGATGATTTGGTATAACTGCGCGATACGCATTGCGCCAGTGGCGTGCAGACACGCTGTTCTTTGGCGTAGTGACTTGTATGACGGAGCATAAAGGATAATTCATCGAGAACCATGCCAATTTCACAGAGATAGCTTTCTTCCGAGCTTTTGCCGAGATCTTGGTATAATGCCTGCAAAATATCCGATTCATGCCGCAAAATGGCAGCTTTGAGACGGCGTAAAGCGTCTAAACGGATACTGACCGGCAAAGTGGCGCCGCTGGCAAAGTATGTGCGCTGGGCAGAAACGATTTTATGAATCTCTTCCGGTTTCATGAACATCCCTCCGTTTCAACTTGCTTTGATGATAGCACAAGTTATTCTCTGCGTCAAACAAATCCAAAATGGGATCGCTTGACATGATGTTATGTGGTCAAGTATAATTTGATAAGAAAAAAGATTACGAATAGAGGAGTAAGAATATGCCTTTAGATGCTGTGTGCCTTCTGGCGACGGTGCGGGAAATCAACGCACGAACGGTCGAAGGACGCATTGATAAAATTTATCAGCCGGAACGCGATGAGATTGTCTTGTCGATTCGACTGATGCGCGGCGGCGTCAAGCTGCTGTTGTCTGCTGGTGCAGGCTCTCCGCGTATGCACTTTATTGAAAAAGGACGAGAAAATCCATCCGCACCACCGATGTTTTGTATGCTGCTGCGTAAGCACTTGCAGGGCGCAAAGATTGTCTCGGTGACTTCGCCGGATATGGAACGTATGGCGATCATCACTTGTGATACAGTCGATGAGATGGGCGTTCCGAGCAAGAAATATTTGGCTGTCGAACTGATGGGCAAATATTCCAACATCATTTTATATGATGCGGACGGACGCATTCTCGATGCGCTCAAGCGTGTCGATGGAGATACCTCCGGCAAACGACAGGTTTTACCCGGTTTGTTCTATCGAATGCCGCCACCGCAGGACAAATTGAATCTGTTGGAGGTTTCACAGGCGGGCGTTGCCGCGGCAATCCGCGCAGCGGATGAAGAAACCGGCGTAGATCGCTGGCTGCTCAATCATTTCAAGGGCTTGTCTCCGCTGCTTTGCCGAGAACTTGCCTGCCGCGCTTGCGGGGAAACCGAAAAGCCGATGCACGATTTGACGGACAGCGAGCGCAGCAGTCTTGCCGATGTTTTGGCGGATTTTGTCCAGATGATTGAAGAGAATCGTCTGAAGCCGTATTTGCTTACCAAGAGCACGGACGGAACGGTCTTTGATTTTACCGTTATGCCGGTCAAGCAGTACGGCGACTTGATGGAAAATACGCAGGCAGACAGCTTTTCGCAGATGCTTGCAGAGTTTTATGAAAAGAAGAGCAACACAGAACGAATCCGGCATCATGCAGCAAATATGACGCACACGCTGCAAAATGCACGTGATCGAATGCGGCGCAAACTGGCGGCGCAGCGCAAGGAGTTATCAGATTCACAGAATCGAGACAAATTCAAGCGGCGCGGTGATTTGATTACGGCAAATTTATATCAGATTGAGCCGGGTTCTCGCAAAGTCAAAGTCATTGACTATTATGATCCGGCGTGTCCGGAAGTAGAGCTGAATCTAGATGTGCGCTTGACGCCGCAGCAAAATGCCCAGAGACAGTTTAAGCTGTACGCCAAGGCAAAAAATGCGGAAGAACACCTGACACAGCAAATCGCACAGGGCGAGCAGGAGCTGCAATATTTAGACAGCGTGCTGGAAGCTATTACGGAAGCGGAAAATCTGACGGATTTGGCACAGATTCATGAAGAGCTGGTTAAGACAGGCTATCTGTCTGCCAAGCAGGACAAGAAGAAACGCCGCAATGCCAAACCGGTGCAGGGCAAGCCGTTCCACTATAAGACAACCGACGGATTTGATGTTTTTGCTGGCAAAAACAACACACAAAATGACTTGTTAACGCTCAAGACCGCATTTAAGCGGGATATGTGGTTCCATACACAGAAAATCCATGGCTCTCATGTCATTTTGGTTTGTGACGGGCGGGAGCCGACCAATGAAGCGATGACGGAAGCGGCCGAAATTGCGGCATGGCATTCGCAGGCGAGAGGCTCTGCACAGATTCCGGTGGATTATTCGCAGGTGCGCAATATCAAGAAGCCGAATGGTGCCAAGCCGGGCATGGTGATTTATCATGTCTATCAAACAGCATACGTCACACCGGATGAGAAAAAAATCGAAAAACTGCGTGTGGAATGAGAAAAGTGCTTGTTGTTTTCGCTCAAGTGTGTCATAATAAATAATAATATATGAAATTCACAAAAAGGAGTCGTGCAGATGCAAAAGCAAGAGCTTGTTGTAATTCTTGACTTTGGCGGACAGTACAATCAGTTGATTGCCCGCAGAGTAAGAGAATGTAATGTATACTGCGAGATTAAGCCGTATACGACCCCGTTGGAAGAGATTAAAGCGCTGAATCCGAAGGGCATTATCTTTACCGGCGGTCCGAACTCTGTCTTTGATATGAGTTCTCCGCATTATACCAAGGAAATTCTGGAGATTGGTGTGCCGATCCTCGGTATTTGCTATGGCTGTCAGCTCATCGCATGGATGGGTGAAGGCGAAGTAAAGACCGCGCCGGTTTCCGAGTACGGCAAGATTGAATTGCAGGTGACTGATCCGACATCCGCTTTGTTTAAGGATGTACCGGAGAACTCTGTCGTATGGATGAGCCATACAGACTATATTTCCAATCCGCCGGCAGGCTATCAGATTGTCGGCAAGACCAATGACTGCCCGTGTGCTGCGATGCAGAACACCGAAAAGAAAATTTATGCCGTACAGTTCCATCCGGAAGTAACCCATTCCGAATACGGCAAGCAGATTTTGCGCAACTTCTTGTATGAAGTGTGCGAGTGCGCTGGCGATTGGGTGATGGACAACTTCATTGAGAACACCGTCGCTGCCCTGCGTGAGAAGATCGGCGACAAGAAGGTTATTCTTGGTCTTTCCGGCGGCGTAGACAGCTCGGTTGCTGCTGGTTTGCTGTCTCGTGCGGTTGGCAAGCAGCTGACTTGTGTCTTTGTCGATCAGGGTCTGATGCGTAAGGACGAAGGCGACTTTGTCGAGCAGACCTTTACAACCATGTTTGACATGAACTTTGTCCGTGTCAACTGTGGCGATCTGTTCATGTCTAAGCTCAAGGGCGTGACCGATCCGGAAGAAAAGCGTAAGATTATTGGTACCGAGTTCTATAAGGTATTCTGGAACGAAATTCGTGGACAGGCAGAGGATGGATTCTTCGCACAGGGCACGATTTATCCGGATCGCATTGAATCCGGCAAGGGCAAGAGCAACGGCAAGGCAAACACTGCTGTTATCAAGACCC
>NZ_JBNMHC010000007.1:0-20510 GCF_050872565.1 Butyricicoccus sp.
ATTTTAACCTGCTTCCGGCAGGACGAGGGCTATGCGCCGGAACAGAGCGTGCTGGACTTCATGAATACGCTGGACGAACAGCTCGGCCACTATTTCAAAAAATACACGCATATTGATTCGGTGAAACTGCTCCTGCTGCTGCAAATGAAGCTCATGCATCTGGATGTGCCGATTGAAGTGGACAATTCCATGGTGACTGTGGACGGAAAGACGGTTCTGACACTGGAAAACATCCCGATGTGGGCGGAAAACAGCGATTTTCAAAAGCTGAAAGCCGAATATCATGCATGTGAGCAGGCATATTTAGACGCCAAAGCTGCGACAGCTGACCCGCTGACCGACTCTGCATTTTTACAGGCGAGTGAGCAGTGGCAGGACGCGAAAAAAGCCCTGCGCGAACTGGAACAGGAGCTGTTTGCTATTGCCCTCAAAATCGAGGAAAAAAACAATGACGGCACATTGACCGCACGCCAGCGCAAGGCGTATGAACTCATGGAACAGGGCGATGCCGAGGGCGCAGACCGCATTCTTGACCTGCGAGAAATCCTGGATGACATCGCACACAAAGAAAATCTTGCACAACAGATAGACGAAGGTCTGGAACAAAACGTACAAGAGATGCTCCAGAAGATTGCCATCAAGAAAACACAGGTTAAAGATCCGAACCGCTTTGATGAGATTCGAGAGATTTATGCGGAGGCTGTCGGCTTAGAAGAACGGAGACATTTGAAAAAAATCGCCATGTGGGAATACATTTCGTATCTGCATGACCAACATGACTACAAAACAGCAATCCCTCTGGCAAAGCGGTATCAGCAGTATATGGAACTGCAAAGTAGCAAACAGGAAATAGTAGCTGCAGCAAATATATTAGGTATTTTGTATATGGATACCAACCAGATGAAACTGGCAGAACAGGAGTATCTGCGGGCGAAGGAGATTCTAGAGGAGCTGGCACAGGAGAGCCCGGCGGCATATCTGCCGGACTTGGCGAAGATCTATAATAACTTAGGCACTTTATTTGCTCAAACTAATCGAGCAGATTTAGCAAGGAAAGAATTTCTACGAGCAAAAGACATTTATAAGCAGCTGGTGAAAGAAAATTCGGTAGAATGTCTACTGGGCTTGGCGAAAAGTTGTAATAATTTAGGTTTATTATATTCAGACACCAATCAAATGGATTTGGCAGAAGTGGAATATCTGCAAGCAAAGAAAATTAAAGAGCAACTAACAAAAGAGAAACCTACAGCATATCTGTCAAACTTGGCAACCACTTGCGACAACTTAGGTAATTTGTATGCGAATACCAAGCAGATAGACTTGGCAAGAGCGGAATATCAGTGGGCAAAAGAGATTCGAAAACAGCTAGCACAGGAGAATCCAGCAGCATATTTACCCGACCTGGCAGATAGTTGCAACAACTTAGGCGGTCTATATTATAAAACTAATCAGCCGGATTTGGCGAAGAAAGAACTCCAGCAGGCAAAGGATATTTACGAGCAGTTTGTAAAGATTTCGCCGGAACGGTATACAACGTATTTGCAAATAGTTTGTGATAATTTACAACTGTTATCAGAATTAGAAAAGGAAGAAAAGCGAGGATTCTTCAGCCGTTTGTTTTCCAAGTTCAAAAAGTAAGAGAATCCCCCTCCCACCGGTTACGGCAGGAGGGGGATTTCTGTGTTCAGCAGGTTATCTGTTCGGCAATCGCTCCAACAAGGCTTCGGCGACAGCGGAGAAATCTTCTCCCTCCACCTGCCGGAATACATTCGGAGCCAATTTTTCCAAAACAAAAACGGTGTGCGGGTCGTCGTTTGCAATCAGAGAAACAAAGGTCTTGCCGGACATATCAAACTGGTCGGACAGCTGGTGATACGTACTGTGCAGCTGCTGGGCAATGTCACAGGTCGGAATGGTGTACACGTGAATGGCTTGCTTTTTCATGAAGATTCCTCCTCTTTCTCTAAGATGCTTTCAGTTTATCATACAAAAAAGAAAGAATTTTTCGGGAGAAAAAGAATATACCATCCGCCGTTTTGCTCCGCAGAAAAAAAGACAAAAAAATCCTCCTGTATACTGGAAAAAACCAGATAGAGGAGGAAAAGATATGAAATACCATGCAAGGGATTATTTGGCTGTGCTGGGTTCCCACGCCGCACTGCTGCTGGCTGTGTACGCGTGGATCAGCGTGGGTCTGCCGACACCAGCGGCAGGGGAATTGACGGTATACCTGCATGTCCTGCTGAGCGGCATGTTCTGCCTGGTCTGCACCAGCGGGTGGAGCGGCTTCGCGGCGACCGTCGCTATGCTGCTTTTGCTGTGGAACGTCCCGCTGGAGCAGATTTTGCAGGCGTGTCGTTTTTCCGTGCTTTTGGCGCATGGGAAATTGGTTTTGCTGGTCATTGCCTTGGCGGCGGTGTACTCGTTTACGCGGTACGACTGGGTGCAGAAGCTGTTTGCCGCGCTGCGCGTGGAGGTGTTTTTTCTTCTGCTGTTCGGCGTGCTGATCTTTCCGCGCTTGGGCATCGACGCGCTGGGCGTCTTGGCGTCGATCTTCTGTGCATCATGAGCCGACAAACACCGGATTCGTCATCGCGAGCATCTGTTCCGGCCGGTCTTCGTATGTTCCCATGAGATCCATGCGCACCCAGCCGCGCGGCAGCGTGAGGTCGGCTTGCGTCTGGGTCAGCGGATAGCGGTGCAATTCGGTTCCGTTGCTGACCACGCGGACATGGTCCGGCTTGGCGTCTGCACAAGCGTGCGCGTTCGTCAGCTGCCAATGCAGCTGTGCCGGTCCTGCCGGAATCGTGTCGCCGCACTGCGCGATGCGGCCCTGTGTCTGGATGGACAGCGTGAGCAATTGCCCCATAGCGAGGCAGACGCGGCCGTTTCGCAGGGCATCGAGTACGGCGTCCTGCGTCAAGCTGCCTTCTGTGCCGATATACGTCCGGGCGTATGCCAGATCATCCTGCCGGTGCCAGTCTCTTCCGCTCGTCGCGGTGATGTGACAGCCGCGGTCAAGCAGCTGCTCCCACAGCTCGATGGCGCGCAGGCTTTGAATTTTGACCGGCGCGCGGTCGCGGGACCACACTTCTAAAAAATCAATGGCGTCCCAATCGGATACCTGAAATTCCCAATGGTATCCGGTTTTGACCGGATTGGAGATGGCGAGCGGATGGGCAATGCCGACGACACCGGCATGGGCGTGAATCGCACGGATGGCGGCATCAATGTCTGCGGGCTGTACGCCGCGCCAGTCGGTATAGCCCTGCTCGCCCAACACGAGCATGTGTCCCCAATAGGTCGTCCATTCGATGCCGGCAATCGGCACGAGGTGTTCTTTCTCTGCCCACGCGAACAGCTCCGGCAGACCGGCTTGAGAGTTGTGGTCGGTGCCTGCGATGCCGCAAAAGCCGCATTGCTTTGCCGTCATGACCAGAGAAGCCGGGACAAAATCGCCGTCACTGTGCTGGGTGTGGGTGTGCAGTTCAACCGGATACCAATTCATAGCTGTCTCCCTTCTACACGAAGTGTGCCCGTACAAGTAGGGGAAATGATCTCATGCAGGTGCAGCATACCGCGCCATTGTCCCTGCATGTCCTGCGGCGAGGAAAAGCCGAACGAGGCATAGTCTGTCGAAATCACATGGTCCTGTGCTGTGTCCCATCGGTGCCCATTTCCCAGATAGACCCCGTCTTTTTCCAGCGACAGGGTAATGAGATTCTTAACCGGCAGATACTGCTGCACGGTCATAGGCTCCAGCTCTCTGGGATAGCGGTCATAGTAGCGGGTGATGGCGTCTTCTACCTGCCGGACACACGCGGCATTTGTTTCGTCTCCCGGGGCATAGGTGAACGAGATGTGCAGCTCCTGCACCGAGGCAGGGCAGGAAAAGGCGAAGGGAACGTCAGAGGCGCTGTGTGCGGGGTGCCAGACAAAGCTCTGGTCAAATAGGGCGCACGAAGAACAGGACGCCTCTGCGGCCGTCTGCGCGCCTGTATGCGGCAGGGACAACGCTTGCGCGATGCGGCGCGTCGTGATGTTGTACACGCCGTGTGCGCGAAGCCAAGCCATGCGCGCGGGACGGTTGACCGTCCAGACCGACAAACGGATGTGCTCGCGTGCGGCAATCACCAGCACGCGCTCGTCCACGACCAACTCGCAGAGATTGATAACGCCGACGCCGACCGCCCGACACCGCGCACACATTTCCTGTACGCCGCGCGGCGCCGCGTCCGGATCTGCGGCGCACTGCTCGTAAAAATCAGGGAAGCAGTTCTCTATGTTCCAGTAGACCTGTCGGGCGCGGAAGTCGGCGTCGGCCATGTGCTCCGGCTGTACGGTGCCGGACAGAATCAGGCGCGGCTGCATTCCTGTCTGCTGGGCGAGCCGGAGCACCTCGCGTTCGAGATGCGGTTCTTTCAGATCGCAGTTGACGCGCATCGACGGGTGTGCGGCTGCTTCTTCCAGCACTTCGCGCAGGGTGACGGGGTTTTCTCCGATGGTATCGTGGCCGAGCAGCAGCTCACCGGTGACGGGATGCCGCCGCACATCGACTTCTAGGGCGTCTGCCTGCGTGCGCAGGGCGTAGCGGACAAACAGCATACTGTTGTCGGGAACGCCGTCTGCGCCGGAATGCGCGGTCCATAGCTGTTGTTTCATCGAGTTTTCCTTCCTTTCTCCGAGTAAAAAACGCCCGAAAGTGGACAATCCACTTTCGGGCGTGTACATGGTGCCCTGTAAGAGTGGTACAGAGGCAGAATCCAATTTACTTTTCCCAGTCCTGTTCTTTCAGGTTCGTGTAGATGTAAACACCTGCGGAAACCGAGCAAATCAGGAACATGATGACGGACAATGCAGCGGAGCGGTTGTAGGCCAGATACTTGTTGAACTGGTCAAACAGCGCGATGCCCAGCATCTTCGGCGAGTTGCCGCCCATCAAGTACGGGGTGGTGAACGAGCCGACGTTGGTCATAAAGACAAATGTCGCTGCGATGATGACGTCCTTGATGGAAAGCGGCAGAATCATCGACGTAAACGTCTTGAGCTTGCCTGCGCCGACATCGCGTGCGCCTTCGATGATGGAGTCCGGAATTGCACCGAGACCCGCGGTAATCATCATGGCCGCAAACGGGATATTGAACCAGAGGTTCATGATGATAATGCCGCTCGCGTGGTACATGAGACCCAGCTTGATGTTCACGCCGAACAGAAGACCGAGGCGGTTAATCAGACCGGAGTCGCGGATGATGGTAATCATAGCGTATACCGCACACATTGCCGGTACGAAACGCGGAACCAAATACAGCGTGCCAATGAGCTTGGAGACCTTGGATTTGGTAAACCGCAGGTACAAAGCCAGCAGATAGGCGACGACAATGGCAACAGCCACTGTGACGAAAACGACAAAGAGTGTATACAGCAGATTCTTCAGCTGTGCAGGCTCGGTAAAGAAGTACGCGTAATTGTCCCACGTAAATTCACCGGTCTTTTCGTCCTGAAAGCTCTGAATGACAGCGGATACGATCGGGTATGCTACTGTCAGCATAACGACGAGGAACGCCGGTATAACCATGCCATACGCTGCAAGCTGTTGTTTCAAATTCTTGCTCATAATATCAATTCCCCTTCGTTCCTATGGTAGTGTTTAGCCGAGTGCACCGATCTCGTTGTCCCAGCGCTGGTTGAAGTCTGTGGACAGGTCGCCGATGGACATGATGCGGAAGTTGTTGACATCGAGGTTTTCTACGTCCTCAAAGCCGGTCATATCGATCTTGGAGGTGTCAATCAGCGGAATGGCAGCCATATCATGAACGAGGAGTTCCTGTGCCTTATCCGACAGCATGTAGTTCATGAAAGCGTATGCGCCGTCGGTGTTGGAGCCGAAGGTCGGAATGACGAGGGACTGGAAGGAGCCTGTCAGTGCCGGCTCGATCTGGGTGATCTTGATGGTGTCCTTCAGGGTGCCGTCTGCGCGCTGAGACAGAACCATGTCCGCCCAGTTCGGGCACATGTCGATTTCGCCCTGGTTGAGCAGATCCAGCGTGCCCTGGTTCTTGTTCGGGTAAACGATGGAGCCGCCGGACTTGTACATGTACTGGTGCAGGCTCTTGAGGTACTCAAAGCCCTTGCCCCAGCTGTCTTCCCACTTGGTGTCGTCGGAAGTGATGGCTTCCTGATCCATGAAGTTGTACACGGCTGTGCGGGCAAAGGAATCGCCTGCGCCGCCGGTGCCCGGGGTGTTGTACGCGAAGCGGCCCGGGTTTGCCTTGATCCATGCGGTCAGCTCGTCCCAAGTCTTCGGTGGGTTGGTGACCTTCTCGGAGTCATAGGCCAGAACGACTGTGGTGCCGCGGAACGGCTGGGCGTAGTCGGTTGCCACGCTGCTCTTGGCGGAAACGCCTGCGGCGTTCGGAACCTTCGAGCTGTCCAGCTTGACAAACGCGTCTTCGCCGATCTGAGAGACAACCTTAGACAGGTCGTCGCCGCCCAGGTCTACGATGTCATAGTCGGTATTTTCCTGATTTGCCTTCTTGGCGGACGCGAGCATGTCGGTCAGGGTCTGGGTACCGGTGCCGTTGAGCATGAAGTTCAGCTTGACTTCGTACTTGCCTGCGTACTCAGAATTCTTGTTAAAGTCATCGACCAGGGTCTCGTATACTTCGCGAACGTTGTCGGAACCGGTTGCCCACAGGGAAACCGTCTTGGCGTCGCCGGAGGAATCGGAACCGCTGGACGAGCCGCTGCTGCCGCAGCCGGTCAGTGCAGTCGCTGCCATACAGCCTGCCAGAACCATTGCGAGGAATCGTTTCGATTTCATAATAATACTCCTTCTCCGAATAAACTTATTGGTCAAAAACAGAATGCTTTCCGATCTTTAAGCTGATGGCGTCGCCAACAGCAAGTTTGTCGCTGATTTCGCGGTCGACGAAACACTTGATGACGTTCTCGCCGCACTGCGCGGTCATGGACACGTAGTGACCCATGAGCATGGTGGTGCGGACAACCGCGTCCATATCGCCCTTGCCGCTGCCGAGCAAGACGGTCAGATCTTCCGGACGAACGGCAATGGTCTTGCCGTCCTGCTTGATGAAGTTCATCTCGCCGATGAAGGATGCCACGTGCAGCGTCTGCGGGCTGTCGTAGATTTCTTCCGGCGTGCCGACCTGGTCGAACTTGCCCTTGTTCATGACGACGATGCGGTGAGACAGTGCCATAGCCTCTTCCTGATCGTGCGTGACGAAAATGACGGTGATGCCGAGATCGCTCTGAATCTTCTTGAGCTCTTCGCGCATCTGCTGGCGAATTTTCGCATCCAGTGCGGAGAACGGCTCATCCAGCAGGAGCAGGGAAGGCTTGAGGAGCAGGGAGCGCGCGATGGCGATGCGCTGCTGCTGGCCGCCGGACAGCTGACCCGGATATTTCTTCTCAGTGCCGCTCATGGAGACCAGAGCGAGCATGTCTTTGATGTCCTTGTCGTACTGCTTCTTGGGGATTTTTCTCAATTTCAGGCCGAACGCCAGATTTTCGTAGATGGTCATGTGCGGCCACAGGTTGTAGCTCTGGAATACCATCGCTGTCGGGCGTTTTTCCGGCGGCAGGGCGACGATGGACTTGCCGTCGATGGTGATGTCGCCGCTGGTCACGTCGAGAAATCCGCCGATGGTGCGCAAGATCGTCGATTTGCCGCAGCCGGACGGGCCGAGGAAGGTGACGATCTCGCCTTCATAGACATCCAGGTTAATATGCTCAACGCCGTCGCCGTTGTCATATTTCTTTGTCATGTCCTTGATCTGTAATTTTATCTTACGGTCACTCATATTTTCCGTTTACCTCCAAATCACTTCATCTTAAAGCCGCCTGCGATTGCCTCCGGACCGATGTACTTGCGCATCAGGAAAATCATGACTGCCGACGGGATAATCAGCAGAATCGCAAATACCGCGCCGATCTGCACGGCGGAGGAGTCGAGCACGATGCCGTACATGGCAACCGGCATGGTCTGAATCTTCGCCAGACCGACCAGCATGGTGCCCTGCGCCTCTTCCATCGAGCCGAGGAAGGTGTACAGCGTCGCAACCGCAATGCCCGGCATGGCCATCGGGAGCGTTACCTTGAAGAAGGTGCGAATCGGGCCCGCGCCGACATCGCGCGCGGCCTCTTCCTGCTGCCGGTGCACGGAGCGGAACGCGCTGGACGGGAGCCATACCATGAACATCATCGAGTTAATCATGTGGATGACGATGACGCCCAAATACGTACCCATCAGGCCGTATTTGTAGAACAGAACGGCGATAGAGGTGTAGATACCCAGCTTCGGGAAGGCGTTGGTGAGCAGGAACGACAGCATGAAGATCTTTCTGCCGCGGTACTTAAACCGGGCGATAGAGTAGGCTGCCGGGATACAGAACACCATCGAGACCGCCGTGGTGATGATCGCGATGACGAAGGACTGTACGATGGACGATACCAAGCTCTTCTGGCTGAACACGTAGCCCCACCACTTGAAGCCCCATGCGTGCGGCAGAACATTCGGTGCGCTGTAGTCGTTCGCGAACGCCAGCATCAGCATGTTCATCAGAGGGCCGTAAAAGAACAGAATAAATACTGCGAGCAGAATGAATTCCAGGAACTTTTTTCGTCCCACCGCGTGATAAAATCGTCTGGGGTTTAACATCTTAAACATGAAGATTCCACCTCTCTTTTCCTTGTTAAACCGTTTCTCTCTCAAATTAGGAACCCGAGTCAACAGTGCGTGCAAAAGCAAAAAAGGCGCAAAAAAATCAAGCCGCCACAATTGTAGAGTCCGACACCTTTCCCGCAAAAAGGCCTAACCCAAAATTGCTTTGACTCGTTTCTCCGCAAGCACTGTTTGTTTGATTTGACCAAAGTATACCACAGCGTACGGGGCTCCGCAAGATAATTTTCACAAAGAAGTTACAATTTATAGGATTTTCACAATTTGTTTTCGACTTTTTTGTGCAGTTTTTCGACGCTGTGTTTGTATTTATCTTACCATTGTCCAAACACGTGTGCTATACTAAAACGGTAAAATATAGGTATAATTTATGCAAAGAGGGAGACGACATGTCCAACAAAACACTGGCCTTTGCCGAGGCGCTGCAGGATTCTCCTGTGATTTCGGCAGTAAAAAACGACGCCGGACTGGAGAAAGCCCTGTCCTCCGACTGCACGGTTCTGTTTATTCTATACGGGACCATCTTGAACATTTCGCAGCTGGTGCAGCGCGCCAAAAAGAGCGGGAAGATCGTCTTCGTGCACATCGACTTGATTGAGGGACTGAGCAGCAAGGACATTTCCATCGACTTTATCCAGCAGAACACGGACGCCGACGGCATCATTTCGACGCGTATCAACCAGATTCGCCACGCCAAACAGCTGGGATTTCTGACCATTCAGCGGTTCTTCCTGCTGGATTCGCTCGCCTTCGAGAACGTGTGCCGCCAGTCCACGCACGCGGACGCGGTGGACATCCTGCCGGGCACCATGCCGCGCGTCATCGAGCGTCTGCGCAAGAAAATCCGCCAGCCCATCATCGCCAGCGGCCTGATTTCCGACAAGCAGGACATTCTCGCCGCGCTGTCCGCCGGTGCCCTCGGCGTGTCCACGACCAGCGAGCCGCTGTGGTTTGCCTGAGCGCTTTGTGGAATTTCTGCAAAACTGTGCTTGCATTCGGGATTTTTTTGTGATATAGTATAGGCATTCAAAAGGGAATATTTGTTTTGGAGATTTGAGTCAAAGGATACACCGCGGAGGCGGTGCGTTTCTTTGACTTTTTTTGTGGAATTTTTTGAAACAAATCGTAACAATTTGGAAAGGGGAATGTATGATGATGTATGATGCGGCGATTATCGGCTGTGGCGTCATTGGTGCCTCCCTTGCGTACACGCTTTCCCAGTATGACCTGAACGTCATTGTTTTGGAACAGGAAAACGATGTGGCAATGGGTACGACCAAGGCCAACAGCGCCATTGTTCACGCCGGTTACGACCCGGAGCCGGGCACACTGCTCGCCAAGCTCAATGTCCGCGGCTCGGAGATGATGGAGGAGCTGTGCCAGCGGCTCTCCGTTCGCTACAAGCGCATCGGCTCGTTCGTGCTCGCCTTTGACGAGGACGATGTCAAGCATCTGGACAAGCTGTACGACAACGGCGTCAAAAACGGGGTGCAGGGGCTGCGTATCCTCACGGGGGACGAAGTCCGCGCCATGGACGCGAACATTTCCCAGAACGTCTGTGCCGCGCTGTACGCGCCGTCTGCGGCGGTCATTGACCCATGGGGGCTGTGCATCGCAGAGGCGGAGACCGCCGTGCGCAACGGCGTCACCGTCAAGTGCAGCAGCAAGGTGACAGGCATCGAGCAGAACGACGCATTTCTCACCGTACATACCGATTCCGACACCTACCAGACGCGCTTCGTCATCAACTGTGCGGGCGGCTGGGCGCACGAAATCAGCGCGATGACCGGCGAGCAGGAGTGGCAGGCGCACCCGTCGCGCGGCGAATATTATCTGCTGGACAAGTCGAGCGGCACGCTCGTCAACCACGTTGTGTTCCAGTGCCCGACCGCTGCCGGAAAGGGCGTGCTGGTTTCTCCGACCGTGCACGGCAACCTGCTGATCGGTCCGAACGCGGAGCACGTTTCCTCTCCGTACGACCGCGAAAACACGCTCGCGGGTCTGGACAAGATTGCCGAGACCAGCCGAAAGAGCGTCGACGGCATCGATTTGCGCCAGTCCATCCGCAATTTTGCCGGTGTCCGCGCGGAGACCTCCGAGTCGGATTTCATCATCCGTCCGTCGGCACACTGCCCGCGGCTGCTGCATCTGGCCGGTATCAAGTCTCCGGGTCTGTCCGCCGCGCCAGCTATCGCGGAATATGCCGCCCAGCTGCTGCATGAGATGGGCCTGCCGCTGGAGCCGAAGGCTTCTTGGGACGGCACGCGGAAGCAGATTCGCTTCAAAGAGCTGTCCGCAGAGGAAAAAGCGGCGCTCATCGCCAAGGACCCGCGGTATGGCCGCGTGATCTGCCGCTGCGAGACCATCACAGAAGGGGAGATCGTCGCCGCGATTCATTCTCCGATTCCGCCGTGCTCCGTCGACGGCATCAAGCGCCGCGCCGGTTCCGGCATGGGACGCTGCCAGGGCGGCTTCTGCGGCCCGCGCGTGCTGGACATTCTGGCGCGTGAGCTGCACGAGAGCCCGCTGGACATTTTACAGGACGGCGCAGGAACGCAGATCCTCATCGGAGAGACCAAAGGAGGGGCACAGGCATGAAATATGATCTGGTGATTATCGGCGGAGGCCCTGCGGGTCTGTCCGCTGCGTATGCGGCATGGGAGGACGGCTGTCACTCCATCTGCATTGTCGAACGCGACCGCGAATTGGGCGGTATTTTGAATCAGTGCATTCACAACGGCTTCGGCCTGCATTACTTTAAAGAGGAATTGACCGGTCCGGAATACGCCGGACGGTTCATCACCATGCTGCAGTCCACCGGCGTCGACGTCCGGCTGGATGCCATGGTACTGGATATTTCCGCCGACAAACAGGTGCATATCGTCTCTTCTGCCGGTGGCTATGAAGTGCTGGAGGCACAGGCGGTGATTTTGGCGATGGGATGCCGCGAGCGCACGCGCGGCGCGATTGCGATTCCGGGCACGCGCCCTGCCGGTGTGTTCACCGCAGGCACCGCCCAGCGGTATCTGAACATTGAGGGCTACATGGTCGGCAAGCGCGTGGTCATTCTCGGTTCCGGCGACATCGGCCTGATTATGGCGCGCCGCATGACCTTGGAGGGCGCAAAGGTGCTCGCCTGTGTCGAAGTCATGCCGTATTCCGGCGGCCTGACGCGCAATATTGTCCAGTGCCTCAACGATTTTGACATTCCGCTGTATCTGTCGCACACCATCACGGATATTCAGGGCAAAGACCGCGTAGAGCGCGTTGTCGTCGCACAGGTCGGCGCAGACCGCCGCCCGATTCCGGGAACAGAGATGACCTTCGACTGCGATACCGTTTTGCTGTCGGTCGGCCTGATTCCGGAAAACGAGCTGTCCCGCGGCGCGGGCATCGAGATGGACGCGCGCACCAACGGTCCGAAGGTCTATGAGAACATGGAGACCTCGATTCCGGGCATTTTCGCCTGCGGCAACGTGCTGCACGTGCATGATCTGGTGGACTTTGTGACGGCAGAGGCAGCCCGTGCGGGCAAGTCCGCCGCCGCGTACTGCAGGGGAGAGACCGCAGACGGCGCACACGTCTTGCCGGTCAGCAACGGCAATTTGGTCGGCTACACCGTCCCGCAGCACATCCACATGGATGCGGACTGGAAGACCGTAGACATCTTTTTCCGCGTGCGCGGGGAGCTGGGCAAGAGCAAGATTCTCGTCCGCGATGAGACCGACACCCAGATTGCCGCGTTCTCCAGAGAGCGCATGGCACCGGGCGAGATGGAAACCATCACGCTGCCGCGCGTGCTGCTGGAACAGGCACAGGGAGCAATTCGCGTATGCGTAGAGGAGGAACAGGCATGACAAACTTGATCTGCATTACCTGCCCAAAGGGCTGTCATCTGTGCGTAGATGAACAAAACGACTACGCAGTGACGGGAAATTCCTGCCCGCGCGGCGCAGAATACGGCAGAAATGAGCTGCTGCATCCGGTGCGCGTCATCACATCGACGGTGCGCATCACCGGAGCGATGATTCCGCGGCTGCCGGTCAAGACCGATCGTCCGCTGCCCAAAGAAAAGATGTTTGACTGTATGCAACTGATAAACCAAATCACGGTACAGGCACCGGTACAGGTCGGCCAGATCCTGGCCGCGAATATTCT
Organism: Butyricicoccus sp.; assembly: GCF_050872565.1. Lineage (GTDB taxonomy): Bacteria > Bacillota > Clostridia > Oscillospirales > Butyricicoccaceae > Butyricicoccus_A. The sequence continues at coordinate 12,857 of NZ_JBNMHC010000007.1, forward strand.
CGGCACCGACGTCAATCTGGTTGCCGCCAAGACCCTGCCTGTCTATCCGTAATCCGGTCTTGCCGAAAGGAGGTGCGGCGGTTGCTGGACTATCTTCATGCTTTTAATCTGGCTTCCATCCTGTTTCGTCTCGCGCTCGCCGTGTTCTGCGGCGGCCTGATCGGCTTAGACCGCGGACGAAAGCACCATCCTGCCGGATTCCGCACGTATATTCTGGTTTCTATGGGCGCAGCACTCACCGTGCTGCTCAGCCAATACGAATCCTTGATGCTCACGACGCAGTGGGCGGACGTCGCGACACAAATCGGCCTGCGCACGGACGTGTCCCGCTTTGGCGCACAGGTTATCAACGGCATCGGCTTTCTCGGCGCGGGCACGATTCTCGTCACAGGGAAGCAGCAGGTGACGGGATTAAACACCGCCGCGGGGCTGTGGGCGTCCGCCTGCATGGGTCTTGCCATCGGCGCAGGGTTTTACTCCTGCGTCTGCATCGCGTTCGTGCTGATGATTCTGTGCTTTCAGGTGTTTCCGGCTGTGGATCACCTGATTCAGGAAAATGCGCGCGACATGAATTTGTACATCGAATTCACCTCGCTCAGCCATCTGGGAGACATCATCAACCGCATCAAACAGACCCGCGCGCAGATTTACGAAGTAGACATCACGCGCGGAGAGGAAAATCACGCGCAGATGCCGAGTGCCGTGTTCTCCATCCGCATTCAGTATCGCCGGACGCACACACAGATCATGTCGTTTCTTGCGGAATTGGACTGCATTCATCTGATTGAAGAGATTTAGTAGGGGAGGAGGGCGTTTCTGTGCTGTCATTTCTCGATCCGTTTCGCGTCGTCACCGTCGCCTCGGTCGCGCTGCGGCTGATTCTCGCCGTGCTGTGCGGCGGCGTCATCGGCATGGAACGCGCATACAAACGCCGTCCTGCCGGTTTCCGCACACACATTCTCATCTGTCTGGGCGCCGCCATGACCACGCTGACCAGTCAGTATCTGTACCTGAATCTGCATTATTACACGGACATGGCGCGCCTCGGCGCACAGGTCGTCGCGGGTATCGGTTTTATCGGCGGCGGCACAATCATCGTCACCAAACACCAGCGCGTCAAGGGCTTGACGACGGCTGCCGGTCTTTGGGTCTCCGCCATTATCGGGCTCGCGTTGGGAGGCGGCTTCTATGAGGGTGGTGTGCTCGTCACCATTCTGATTTTGATTGCGGAGCTGTTTTTCTCCAAGCTGGAGTACCACATGCTGCATCATTCGCGGGAAGTCAACATCTACATGGAGTACAGCAGCCGCGCCAGCTTGGACAAGGTGCTCCGCGTCCTGCGGCAGCATTACGCCAAGGTTCTCAACTTGCAAATCACCCGTTCGACAGCATCCGAACAACATCATTCCAGTGCGATTTTCTCTCTTCGACTGAATGGGCGATTCTGTACCTTGGAGCAGCTGCTGCAGCGGGTGTCTGCCGTGGACGGTGTCGTTTCTATTGAAGAATTATAACCCTAGCGGTATAATAAACACGAATGAAAAAAGAGGCGGTGTTTTTTATGAAAAAACCATTATTGCTTGCCCATCGCGGTTTTTCCGGCAAATATCCGGAAAACAGCCCGCTTGCCTTTCAGAAGGTCTGTGAGGAGACCCACTGCGACGGCATCGAGAGCGATGTCCATATCACCAAGGACGGAAAACTGGTCATCTTCCACGATGCTTCTGTCGAGCGCACCTCCAACGGCACCGGCTTCATCAAGGACTACACCTATGAAGAACTGCTGCAGCTGGATATTGGCGCTTGGAAGTCGCCGGAGTTCGCCGGACAGCACATCTGGACGTTCGATGAGCTGCTGGACTTCTGCAAGCAGACCAAGCTGCTGCTCAACATGGAGCTGAAGAACTACGAGGTCTTCTATGAGGGTCTGGAACAGCGCGTGATTGACGCGGTCACCGCCCACGGCATGACAGATCAGGTCTTTGTCTCTTCGTTCAATCACATTTCCATGCAGAACTTCAAAACTCTTTGCCCGGAAATGCAGACGGGTCTGTTATACGACAAGCCGTATCTGGATATCGACAAGTACATCGAGCGTTCCAACGCAGACAACATGCACCCGCGGTACATGCTGCTGCAGTACCAGCCGGAGCTGGTCGATCTGTACCACAGCCGCGGCATGAAGGTCAACACGTGGACGGTCAACGATGAGGAGAACATCCGCGACATGATTTCCCGCGGTGTGGACTGCATCATCTCCAATAACGCCGATCTGCTGTGCCAGGTGGCAGAGGATATGTGCGACTAAACACGAAAAAGCAAAACCGTCGAGCGAGAAATAACTCGCTCGACGGTTTTTTGTATGTTAATATACAGTGTGTTTATTATTGAACAAAATAAAGTTTTTGTTCAATTAGCGGAGCTGGGGGCAAATTACTCCCAGCTCTCCGCCATCAAAAAATCGCGGATGTTTCGGTGCTTGATGCCGTCTCGGCTCCTGTCGAACTCGTCCAACGACACGACATACTTGGGGAAATTGTCCCGAATGTGGTCGTAAACGCCGAATTCCCGTTGGATGGTCTGCTCAGATGCCAGCAAATAGGTCACCTGTACATAAATCTTTTGGTTCTGTTTCTCTCCGATGAAGTCAATCTCTTGATTTCCGGCCTTGCCCACGGTCACATGATAGCCGCGGCGCAAAAACTCCAGATACACGAGATTTTCCAAAACCAGCTGAATATCCCGCATATTTCCGCCGAATACGGCCTCTCGAATGCCATGATCGGCAACATAGTACTTTTCCTGTACCGCAAGAATTTTCTTCCCCCGTATATCCTGCCGCTGCACACGGTAAAATAAAAAGGCACTTTCGCACGCGCGGAGATAATTGAGGACGGTCTCCGGCGAGACCTTTCGCCCTTCACTCTTGAGATAATTGGACACAGACGTCGCGGAAAATGTCGTGCCGATATTGGCTGTGACATACGCGATAATCCGTTCCAGCAAATCCACATCACGAATCTTGTTGCGCTTGACAATGTCCTTCAGCACCACGGAATTATAGAGATCCTGTAAATACTGCCGACTTGGTTCGACTTCATACCGCAGATTGCTGAGGTACGGCATACCGCCCTCGGTCAGATAGGTAGAAAAACACTGCCCGATAGATGCATCCGGAACAATCGTCCGATACATATCAGAAAATTCCGCAAAAGAAAACGGATAGATGACAAACTCCACATATCGCCCTGCAAGATAGGTTGCCAGCTCTCCGGACAGCAATTTGGCATTGGAGCCGGTCAGATAAATATCACAGTCGAGATCCAGACGGAACGAGTTGATGCACTTCTCCCACTGCTCGACCTCTTGAATCTCATCAAAAAACAGGTATACCTTCCCTTCTATAGCCTTGGCGCGGGACAATACCTCTTGATACAGATTTTGTGCCTGACACAGGTGTGCATAGCGCATCTGCTCGAAATTATAGCAGATAAACTGCTGTTCTGATACGCCGGACTGCCGCAGCTCCTGCTGAATCAGCTCCAGCATGACGGATTTTCCGCTTCGGCGCAGGCCGGTCAGCACTTTAATCAGCTCATTTCCAATAAACGGACGAATCCGGCTCATATAGAGTTCTCGTTTTATCATGTCTGTCACGCTCCTCTCTTTTGCATTGTACCACAGATACGCTGGATATATAAGTAATTTTTTTATATTTTATCAGGTGTATCTGATAAAATGGATATTTTTTTATCCGCAGGCGCTGAACAGAGAGAAGCAAATATATACTTACGGCTGAATAATCTGACTGTCAAATCCATATTCTACCAGTCTTTTGTATGCATCCCATACATCGGACGGAATCTTTTGCGGAATTTGAAAGCCATTTTTCCCATAGAGATCAATTCGTTGTAAATCACCAACCATAATGTTCAAAAAATCTTCTACGCTTAGTTCATCAGAATACTGATAATACTCATAATATTCTTCATATGTCTTTTGCGGTGACGTGACAAGAAAAGATAATTCACTCCACTGTTTTTTTAATGTAGCATAAATTCTTCTTTCTTTAAACGGTTTATCCACAACGATATATCTGGAGAATGATATATTTTTCTGTCCCAGAAGTTGCTTTGTGTTGCGAATATTTTCCCCTGTATTTGTGGATTCGGATTCAACAAATATATGTTCGGCAGGAACACCTCGCTCTATTGCAATTTCTGCAAATTTTACAGCTTCAGGTTTTTTCCAAATATTCTTTGTAATGCGTCCCAGTCCACCGGTAAAAATAATTTGTTTGCCATAACCTGCTAAGTATAGTTCCGCAGCCCGCTCTGCGACATGGAGATCATGACTGCCAAAGCCCAGAATGCAATCCGCCCTCTCTAAAGGCTGATTTAAATGATGGTAATCCCATAATACTTTGGCATCTGTATTAAAATCGTACATAGTTTCTCCTATTCTGGCAAATCAAGATAAATCTGTTTCAACGATTCTAATTTTTCTTGCTTTCGCACCCAAAAATTACGTTTTGCCTCTGTATACGCAAAATGATAATATTTTTGCGCTAAATCTTGTTTGCCGATATATGTATAATACTCAAAAAAGTCTTGAAATAAACCTACTTTATAAATTGCTTCCAATCTATTTTCGCATATAGAAAAAGTATGCAGCAATGATGGGATCAGTTCGGAAGCTCGTTGAAAATCGTTCTTTAATACATAAAATTCAAATAGTCGTTTTTGCGTACAAAAAAACTCTCTTGGATTTTCTTCAATATCCGTCAACTTGGTACAAAGAAAATCACACATAACTTTTTCTTTGTTTAGAACAACTAACTCCCGTTGCGGTAACAATAATGCTTGCGAATACGGCAAGTCAAAGATTTCATTTTCATCATCAATAAAATGAATCAATTCTTCACAAAGGTCAGAGGCACATCCATAATTTCTTTCTTGTTTATAGGTAATAGCGATTAACCATTTAGCATAAACAACTCGTTGAAATGTCGTGGCATCATAAGATTCAGATGAAGATAATGCCTGAATTGCAGTTGTCAAATACTCTTGCGCTTCATGCACATAACGAATCTCTCCTGCATGGATATATATAACTGCCAATTGAATGTAGATTTCGCAGGCATTATATGAGTATAAATTTAAATTAAAAAACGTGTCTAAAATAGAGAATAAAAGAATTCCATCAACTAATTTCGCATGGAACCAATCTTTTATGATAGAAGCATTCGGATTTTCTCGATATTTTTTCCGAAGTTCTGTCAGTGATTTTGCGAATATTTTATTTAGTTCCTGAAGCGGATGATTTGAAATCCATTCAATAATCGGATAACGCCGGTTGGGAACACAGCTATCTTGTTTACAAAAAAGTTTGCCCGAGCGTGTCTCGCAAATTTCTTCAATAATTTCTTGAAAAACACCCGTCTGTTTTTCATATGCATTATATCGTTGTATATCAGTAAGGTAAAAGGCAAAACTATCCGTTAATTCACACGGTTCTAAAACTACCGGCAAGACAGTTTTTCCGTAGGTTAAAGCAAGACTTATTTCTTTTGCCACCCATGGAGATGATTGAGATTTTGCAGATAGCACCAGCAGAAAGAAAGTACAGGTCTTAATTGCCTTGGGAATCTCACTCGCATAATTTGATCCGGTCGGTATATCTCTCGGAGCAATCCAGCAAGCAATCCCGTTTTGCTCCAAAACAGTACAGATTGTCTGAGCAAGATGATGTTCCTGTGAATTATAACTGATAAAAACCTCTGGTTTATGCACACGATCACCTCGTTTTACCTACAAATACCAATTTTATTATATCGTTGCCGTCTCTTTTGTCAATAAGACACGAAATGCTTTTTTCCTCTTCAAAAAAATCCTCTCATTTTCGTATGGTATGCTTTTCTTACACAAAACACATACCCCATTTTAGAAAAGGAGAATGTACCATGAAACACTACTCGACAGACATCGCAAACGCTGTGCGGGAATTTCTCGATGCGGACGATTGGAACTACACCTTCCACGAGGACAAAGGCGTGTTCCACTTCAATCTGTCCACCAACAGTAGACTCAGAACCGTGAATTTTTTCGTCCATGTACGCAGCGATCATTACAAAGTTCTGTGTATCTCCCCGCTCAACGCAAATACCGACAACCCGCAGGACATGGCACGCATGGCGGAGTTTCTCACACGCGCAAATTACGGCCTGACATACGGCTGTTTTGAGATGGATTACTGTGACGGTGAAATTCGTTTCCGTATGGCTGTGGACTGCGACGGAGATACGATTCCCGCACCGGAGGTAATCAAAAGCAGCATTTACATCCCCGCTTCCATGTTCAGCCGCTATGGTTCCGGTATCGTCAGCACGATGTTTTCCGACGCAAGTCCGGCTGACCTCATCCGCAGCTGTGAAGAGGATGACGACGACGCATAATACGACAATGGAAGAAAAAATACGAAAGAGAATCCCCCTCCTGCCGTAACCGGTGGGAGGGGGATTATTCATAACTCTTTTTTATTCTTCTTCCTGCTCTGATAATAGCTCTAAATTATCACAGATCATCTGCAAATACGGTGTATACCGTTCCGGCGAAATCTTCGCAAACTGTTCGTAAATATCCTTCGCCTGTAATAATTCCCGCTCCGCCCAATCCATCCGGTTAGTCTGATAATACAAAAGACCTAAGTTGTAGCAGCTGTCTGCCAAGTCCGGCAGATATGCAGTTGGGTTCTCTTTCGCAAGCTGCTCTCGAATATCTTTCGCCTGCTGGTACTCCTGCTCCGCCAAATCCAACCGGTTGGTGTCCGCATACAAAAGACCTAAGTTGTTGCAGCTGCCTGCCAAGTCCGGCAGATACGCCGCCGGGTTCTCCTGTGCCAGCTGCTCTCGAATCTCCTTTGCTTGCTGGTACTCCTGCTCCGCCAAATCCAATCGGTTGGTGTATGAATACAAAACACCTAAGTTGTTGCAGCTCATCGCCAAGTCCGGCAGATATGCCGCTGGGTTCTCCTGCGCCAGCTTCTCTCGAATGTCCTTTGCCTGCAAATGTTCCTGTTCTGCCAGTTTCATCCGGTTGGTCTGATAGTACAAATTACCTAAGTTGTTGCAGCTCATTGCCAAGTCTGGCAGATAGGCTGTCGAGTTCTCATCTGCCAGCTGCCCATAGATTTTTTTTGCTCGTAGGTACTCCTGCTCCGCCAAATCCAGTCGGTTGGTGTATGAATACAAAACACCTAAGTTGTTGCAGCTCATCGCCAAGTACGGCAGATATGCCGCTGGGTTCTCCTGCGCCAGCTGCTCTAGAATCTCCTTTGCCTGCAGGTGCTCCTGCTCCGCCAGATCCATCCGGTTGGTATCTGAATACAAATTACCTAAGTTGTTGCAGCTCATTGCCAAGTCCGGCAGATATGCCGCTGGGCTCTCCTCCGCCAGCTGCTCTCGAATGTCCTTCGCTCGCAGATGTTCCTGTTCTGCCAGTTTCATCCGGTTGGTGTTCGCATACAAATTGCCTAAGTTGTTGCAGCTGGTTGCCAAGTTCGGCTGATATGCCGCCGGATTTTCCTCTGCCAGCTGCCCATAGATTTTTTTTGCTCGTAGGTACTCCTGCTCCGCCAAATTCAACCGGTTGGTGTC
>NZ_JBNMHC010000008.1:0-19527 GCF_050872565.1 Butyricicoccus sp.
GCCGGTGGTGGCTCCGGATCGCGGGAAGTTACGTTGATGTAATGCGGATCGCCAATCTTGCCTTCCTTCACTGCATCAGCAACTGCCTTGTGGTTGTGGTCGAAGCGGCGGTTGAAACCTACCTGGAACTTTACGCCCTTCTCTTCTACCAGTGCCAGCAGCTTCTTGATCTTCTCAATATCGTAGTCGATCGGCTTCTCGCAGAATACATTCTTGCCAGCCTTTACTGCTTCCATGGAAACCTCACAATGGGTATCAGTGGAAGAGCAAACCATAACTACGTCAACATCCGGGTTGGTTACAACGTCCATGTAGTTGGTGGATACGTTGGTGATGCCGCGCTCTGCCAGCCACTCACGTGCGCCGGACTTATCCAGCATCGGATCAGCTGCTGCTACTACTTCAGCGCCGTCGATGTTGTTAAGCAGATTGTTGATGTGCAGCTTACCAATTCTGCCGCAGCCAACTACGCCAAACTTTAAATTTGCCATGACCTTTTCTCTCCTTGTCTATACTTGTTAATCAAGCCAGAAATCTGGATACCCGCGTTTGCAGGTATCCAGTTTTCATCTAACATTACGTGATTCTGTTTCTTACTTAGCCATCAGGTCAGTGATGTACTCGTAAGCCATCTTTGCGTACTTGAACGGGTTAGCCTTAGCCGGATCCTGCTCAGCCTCAACCATGATCCAGCCCTCGTAACCGATCTCGTCCAGCTTTCTCAGAACCGGCTCGAAGTCTACGCAGCCTTCCGGATCGCCCGGAACGGTGAATGCGCCGTTACGAACCGACTTCAGGAAGGACCAGCTCTCCTTGATAGCCTGATCGCAAACGGCTCTACGCATGTTCTTCAGATGTACATGACCGATTCTGTTCGGGAACTCGTTCAGAATTGCCATCGGATCTACTTCAGAGAAGGTCCAGTGACCGGTATCGTAGCACAGCAGCAGGTCGTCGCTGGTGTTGTTCAGCATACGCTCGGTCTCTTCCAGAGTCTGTACGCAGGTACCCATGTGATGATGGAAGCAAGCGCGAATGCCGTTGCTCTTTGCGTACTCAGCCAGCTTGTTCAGGCCGTCGCACATCTGAGCGAACTCAGCATCGGTAAAGCGAGCCTTGTTCTTGAAGATGGACAGATCCGGATTGCCCTGAATAGAATAGGACTGCTCAGAAATGTTGATAGCAGTTGCGCCTGCGTAGCACAGGTACTCAATTTCCTTTTTGAACTCCTCGAAGGTCTCCTCGAACGGCTTGGTGCCGAGGAAAGAAGAGAACCACTTGGATGCAACGGTCATGCCGCGCAGATCCAGAGCTTCCTTGAGTTCCTTCACGTCAGACGGATACTTATGACCGATTTCACATCCGGTGAAACCTGCCAGACGCATCTCGGAAATGCACTGCTGGAATGTATTCTCGTCGCCGAGATCCCACATATCATCGTTGGTCCAGCCGATCGGGCAGATACCCAGCTTGACATCCTTGTTTGTGAACATAATCACAACACCTCCATGATTTTATACCTCTGCGGCCGCCTGTTTTCCCGACGAAAACCTCTCCAAATTTCCGTATCACGCGGCAACAGATAATAGGCTTGTTTCCTATACTCTTTATGATATAGGATACCTGCCTATTTGTCAAATGTTTTGTGCAATTTGGTCAACTATTTTTTATTTCCTGCACGTTCTAATTCATGTTGCACAACAGAACCTTGTTTTTGCCTGCAAACCTGACAATATTTGCCCTCAAATGACCAAAATTTGCACACAAAAAAGCCGCCCCTGCGCAAAACAGGGACGGCTCGGTATGCACAAATTTCATTTGCATCTTGCACGGTTCCACGCATAGCAGCCAATACCTATCCCGGCAGCTCCCAGGATCATCCAGATTATTATATTCTCTGTGCTGCTCTCGCTATCACTGCCGGTCTGTTCCTCTGTCACTTGTACGCCATTTGATCGCGGTTCTTCCAACAGAACAATCTGTATGTCTCGATCTATTGTCTCAACAACAGCAACTGCCGAACGCAGCTTGGGCGAACCTCCCATAACAAACGCTCGATGGATGTTCTTTTTTCCCACTGCATCTGCGATTTGCTGCTCTATCCGTTCTGCTGTCTTGTCTTCATCCAGTTGTTCTGTCTCAACCGGAATCCATTTTCCCGTGTCTTCCCGAATTTGTTCTTTCTGTTCCTCCGTCAGTACTGCCAACACGGTTTCGTCCTCCGTGAGCGGCATTCCCTGTGAAATTGTAACGTGAAAATACGTGTTTTTCACCTGTACCGGAAGAACCCAGACATAATATTCCATCTGTTGTTTGATTTCATCGTATGTCATTTGTTGTTCTTTATAAGAACCATAAACATCCGATTCATCCGCGTAGACTTTATATGCCCGGCTCCAGTCAATGTCTGCCGCCGTCACATCTGCGCACATCCCGCTCATCGCATCTAAAACACGATTTGTGAGCGTCGATATTTCCGCATAGTCCGCAGAATCCGGCGTAAGCTGCTCAATATATTCCGATGCTGCCAATGCTGTGCCGTTTAAAACAACTGTTCCCAGCAAAACCAAAAGAAGGATTCCATATACTCTCTTCATCGCTCTCCTCCTTATGAAATTATGTTGGTAAAAAAAGCCGCCCCTGCGAAAACAGGGGCGGCTCGGTATGCATAACAAAACTTACTTTCTTGCAATTACCTTCTTGACGTTAGCGATGATCTCTTCAGCAGTCAGCTTGTAAGCTTCCTGCAGGAAGGACTGAGCGCCAACCTGACCAAACTGGTCATGTACGCCAACCATCTCAACCGGAGTCGGGCACTTAGCAGACAGTACGCGAGCAACAGCAGAGCCCAGACCGCAGGTGCAGTTGTGGTTCTCAGCAGTTACGATAGCGCCGGTCTCCTTTGCGGACTTCACGATCAGATCCTCGTCGATCGGCTTCCAGGTGAACATGTCGATGACACGAACCTTGATGCCTTCAGCTTCCAGAGCCTCGTAAGCCTTCAGAGCCTCGTCAACCATGATGCCGGAAGCGATAACGGTAGCTACGTCGTCAGCGGACTCCTTCAGAGTAACGCCCTTGCCGATCTCGAAGTCGGAATCGTCGCCGTATACCTTGATAACGCCCTTACGGATCATACGCATGTAAGACAGTCTGCCTTCAACAGCGGTCAGCTTCTTGGTGATCTTGTTGACCATGGTGAAGTCGGTCGGATCGATAACGATGGAATCCGGAACGGACAGATACAGTGCGCAGTCCTCGAACGGCATATGGGTACCACCGTTGTATGCAGCGCATACGCCAGGGTCAGAACCCAGAACCTTTACGCCCAGCTTTGCATATGCTGCAGACATGAATGCCTGGTCAAATGCACGGCGGGAGGAGAAGCAGCCGAAAGAATGCATCCAAACCTTCTTGCCGGTAGCAGTCAGACCTGCTGCAACGCCCATAGCGTTTGCCTCAGCGATACCAGCGTTGATGGTCTGGTTCGGGAATTCCTTAGCCAGCTTTGCGGTGTTGATGCAGTTGTACAGGTCACAGTCAACGTGCATAACGGTCGGATCAGCCGCCATCAGCTCCTCCATTGCGGTAACGTAACCGTCACGGCAATTGCGGGAGTCCTTCTCATGCTTTCCAATTAAAGTAAAACTCATTTTCGCCTGTCCTCCTTACTTTGCAGCCTTAACAGCAGCAAGCTCTGCTTCTGCTGCAGCGATTGCTTCTTCCCACTGCTCCGGAGTCGGCTGAGAGCTGTGCGCACCGGTAGACTCAGCAAAGGTTGCGCCCTTGCCCTTGATGGTGTTCAGAATGATTGCGGTCGGCTGTCCCTTGGTAGCGTAAGCTTCCTGAACAGCGTCATAGATCTGCTCTACGTCGTTGCCGTCCTCTACTTCGATTGCGTTCCAACCGAATGCATCGAACTTTGCTCTCAGGCCCTTGCCGTGAGACATGATGTCGTCAACAGCACCGTCGAGCTGACGCTTGTTGCTGTCTACAAAGCAAACGAGGTTGTCGAGCTTGTAGTGAGCTGCGAACTGAGCAGCCTCCCAAACCTGACCTTCGTCGCACTCGCCGTCGCCAACGAATACGAATACGTGGTTGTCGCGGCCGTCCAGCTTGTTGCCCAGAGCAGCGCCGGTAGCGGTGGACATACCCTGACCCAGAGAACCAGTCGTCAGATCAACGCCCGGAGTCTTGGTGCGGTCGGTATGAGACGGGAAGTTGGTACCCGGCTTGTTCAGGGTGCGGGTCTCTTCCAGCGGATAGAAGCCCTTCAGTCCCAGTGTTGCATATGCACACGGGCCTGCATGTCCCTTGGACAGAACACACCAGTCACGATCTTCCCAACGCGGATTCTTCGGGTCAATCTTCATGATATCGCCATAGAGGACTGCCATTGCGTCTGCGATAGACATCGAGCCGCCTACATGTCCAAAGCCAAGCGAACCGATGGTCTTCAGGGTCTCAACTCGAATTTCGGCTGCGAATTCACGGAGAGCCTGCATCTTTTCTGCTTTCTGCATTGAATACACCTACCTATTCCTTAATCAAAGAATTGTCAGCATGACATCGGAAAAACCCTTTCCTCCCGAAGTCATACCATACTTTCTTAGATTTTATCATCTCTGTAAACGAATTGCAATGCTCGCCCGCCGATTTTTAGAGAAATTTTCCCTGAGAGCAGAATTTCTGTGCAGCTGCACAAAATTTCCCGTTCCGGCGCCGCGCGGCGCGCGGCGAAAACTTGCTCAACAAATTCCAGATTTCCGGTTGGATTTTGTTCACCTTTCTGCTATAATGATTTCATAATGGTTTTGTGTTAGTTACTTGTTTGTTCCAAGAAAGCGGGATTTCCTTATGAAAATCAGCAGACTCAATGCAATTGAAGAATATGTACTATCCAAAAAGACAGTCTCTATCGATGAGCTGTGCGAAGTGTTCAGCGTATCCAAAAACACCATCCGCCGCGACTTAAATGAGCTGGAAGCGCGTGGCCACATCGCCAAGGTATACGGCGGCGTCACCGCCGTGACGCCGGAGGACGTCATGCCGCTCCCGGTGCGCTCCGGACTCAATCCGGGCGCCAAGGATCTGATCGGCAAGCTGGCAGCGCGAGAGCTGAACGATGGCGATACCATCTTTATTGACTCCGGCTCTACCGCCGTCAACGTGCTGCGGCATCTGCCGCCGCGCATCAAGCTGACCGTCGTGACGCATTCGCTTCCGGCTATGGTCGAAGCAGCAAAGTACGACGGCATCAATTTGATCTCTCTCGGCGGTGCGTTTAATCCGGCGACCAGCTCGTTTGTCGGCATCTTTGCCCAGCAGGCACTGTCTGATCTGCGCATCACCAAGGCATTTCTATGTGCAACCGGCGTAACCGTCGAGTCCGGCATGAGCAATACGACATTTCTCGAAGCGGAAATCAAGCGCGGTGTCGTATCCCATGCCTCCAGCGTGATTCTCGTTGCAGACAACTCCAAGCTGGGACACGATGCAACCGTGACATTCTGTCGATTACAGGACATTTCCACCTTTGTCACCGACCAGAAGCCGGCACCGAAGTTCGTGGAATTCTGCCGCGCGCACAACATTCGACTGATTTGGGAATAAGTACATCAAAAAAAGTATCATTGCACAAAAAGAGGATGTCTCACCCGACATCCTCTTTTTGTGTGTCTTGACTCGAAAAAAATTAGGACTTTTTGCCGATCTTGGATGCCAAATACGCCCGTCCCCAGACGCACATGGCATCCAAGATCGGCAAAACCGTCTGTCCAAAGTCCGTCAGCTCATATTCTACCTTCGGCGGCACAACCGGATAAACATGCCGCTCCACTAGGCCGTCTTTTTCCAGTTCGCGCAGCTGCTGTGTCAGCATCTTCGGTGTCACCTTCGGCATCAGCTTTTGCAGCTTTCCAAACCGCAGTGCGCCGTCTGTCAAATGATCCAGAATCAGTGCCTTCCATTTTCCTCCAATCAATCCCAGCGTCGCCTCAATGGGACAATCGTAGGAAATTTCTCTCTCGTCTTGCTTCATCAGGATTCCTCCTTCCGCCGTGACCGCTCTTTTTCGTTGTTTTGTACCGTCACCAAAAGGATAGTCACTTACCAAAAAGTGCAGTCTTGTTTCCTTCGCACCGATCTGGTACTATACTAACAATACCAGCTTCCCTAAGCATAGTATTGAATCGGTTTCGCCTGTACACTCATTATAACACCCGTCCGGTGCTTGTACAAGTTTTACCCCGTGTTTTACCGGAGTTTTCCGTGTTCTTTTCCGGCGTCCGCGTGCACGGTATGACTGCATTTTGTATTATCCGACAGGTTGACAACAGAACGCTATCACATCGTTCTCTCAGCCGTCACGCTGTACAAAATTCTGTCCGCTTTTATCCGGCGCATTCTTGAAAAAGAACACACACCATGCTATAATTAAACCATAAATTATGCAAAAGGGATTTGTACGCCTTTTTGCAGCATTGTATTCAAATGTTCTGCCTGCGTCAGTCGGGCATAGAGAAAGGTGTGTTTTACAATGTACATGGACAAGGAAGTCAAGCGCGGCTATAACGAGTACCTGCGCCTTGATGAAGGAGAAGGCAAGGACGGCATGATGGATGTCGCTCTTCTGGTTATGGAAGCTGGAGATACCTATACCATCGAAGAAGCAGACAAGGAAGTTGCCTGCCTGCTGTTTGACGGCGACGTCAACATGAGCTGGGATGACCAGAGCGTAGACATGGTTCGCCCGAATCCGTTCGATTACAACCCGTGGTGTCTGCTGGTTCACAAGCAGACCAAGATCGTCATCACCGCAAAGGGTCCGTCTAACATCTACGTGCAGAAGACCCTGAACGATAAGACCGAGCCGGAATTCCCGAACAAGCTGTTCCGTCCGGAAGATACCGATACTTGGGCACGCGGCACTGGCGGAGTTCTGCAGAACTGCATCAAGCGCGATGTACGTACCTGCTTCGACCTCGACATTGCTCCGTACTCCAACATGGTACTGGGCGAAGTTATCAACCTGCCGGGCAAGTGGTCCTCTTACCCGCCGCATCATCATCCGCAGCCGGAAGTTTACTTCTACCGCTTCGACAAGCCGCAGGGCTTCGGCGCAGGCTGGGGCAACGGCGAGCTGTATGAGACCCACCACAACGGTCTGTCTCTGATTACCAGCAAGATGCATTCTCAGGTAACCGCTCCGGGTTACGCTTGCTGCTACGCATGGGGCATCCGTCACCTGCCGGGCGATCCGTGGGACAAGACCCGTGTTGACGATGTAGAGCACGAGTGGCTGGTACGCGACGACGCAGATGACCACATCTGGAAGTGCTCCACCGGCTACTAATCCCCACTTTACCCCCTTACCCCCGCTTATTTGAAAGAAAATAAGATAGATTTAAACAATGTGAGAATTGTGTAAGAATTGCATGAGGAGGAAAAATTCCAATGAGACACATGGAAACTGTCCGCCTGACCACTAGCCAGGCGTGCATCCGCTTCCTGGAGAACCAGTATGTCAGCTACATTGACATGGACGGCAAGGAAGTAGAACAGAAGTTTATCCGCGGTATCTTCATGATCCCGGGCCACGGCAACTGCGTTGGCTACTGCAACGGTATCGAGCAGGAAATCAAGGATATGGAAGTATATCAGGGCAAGAACGAGCAGGGCATGGCTCTGGCAGCTGTTGCATTCTCTCGTCAGCTGCGCCGCAAGCAGGCATTCGTTTGCACCTCTTCCGTAGGTCCTGGCGCTTGTAACATGATTACCGCTGCTGCTACCGCTACTGCTAACAACATTCCGGTACTGCTGATGCCGGGCGACGTTTACGCTTCCCGTCAGCCGGATCCGGTACTGCAGCAGATGGAGCAGCCGCAGAACCTGACCATTTCCGCTCACGACTCCTTCCAGGCTGTTGTTAAGTACTGGGGTCGTGTAAACCGTCCGGAGCAGATCATGACCGATATGCTGTCCGCATTCCGTGTAATGACCGATCCGGGCAACTGCGGCGCTGTTGCTGTATCCATCCCGCAGGATGTACAGGGCGAAGCGTATGATTATCCGGTTGACTTCTTCAAGAAGCGCGTTTGGACCATCGAGCGCCGTCCAGCTACCAAGAAGGCAGCTAAGAAGGCAGCTGAGATCATCAAGTCCGCAAAGAAGCCGCTGCTGATCTGCGGCGGTGGCGTTCGTTACGCTGAGGCTCATAAGGTATTCCGTGCATTCGCTGAGAAGTTTGGTATTGCTTTCGGCGAAACCCAGGCAGGTAAGTCCGCCATCGAGTGGACCCATCCGCTGTCTCTGGGCGGTCTGGGCATCACCGGTACCGAGTGCGCAAATGCTTTCGCACATGACTGTGACGTAGTTATCGGCGTTGGTACCCGTTACACCGACTTTACCACTGCTTCCAAGTGGCTGTACGACACTTCCGCTAAGTTCGTTAACATCAACCCGTCTGAGTTCCAGTGCCTGAAGATGGACGCTTATCCGGTTGTTGCTGACGCAAACGAGGCTCTGACCGCAATCAGCGCTGAGATCGACGCTCTGGGCGGCTACCACACTTCTGACGAGTACGCAGCAGAAGTGAAGAGACTCCAGGACGCTTGGTGGGCTGACGTAGATCGTATGGATCACACCGAGTACGTTGACGCTGAGTCCTATGTTCCGGAAATCCAGGACGCAAACCGTCGTGCTGTTGAGCACTACATCGAGTCCATCGGCTCCAAACTGACACAGACCGCTGCTCTGGGTTACATCAACACCCATATCGCTCCGGATTCCATCTGTGTAGGCGCTGCTGGTTCCCTGCCGGGCGACCTGCAGGCACTGTGGAGAGCTCCGGTTCCGAACACCTACCATTGCGAGTACGGTTACTCCTGCATGGGTTACGAAGTTGCAGGCGCTTACGGCTGCAAGATCGCTTGCCCGGATCAGGAAGTATACGCAATGTGCGGCGACGGTTCCTTCGATATGCTGCACTCCGAGCTGATTGCTTCTATCCAGTACGGTTACAAGATCAACGTTTGCCTGTTTGATAACGCTGCTTACGGCTGCATCAACAACCTGCAGGTTGGTCAGGGCAACAAGTCCCGTACCACCGAGAAGAACATGCACATCCCGGGCACTCCGTACGATGGCTGCGATCTCGGTCCGGCAATGAACATCGACTACGCTGCTGTTGCTGCTGCATACGGCTGCAAGACCTACACTGTAAAGACCATGGAAGAGCTGGCTGCTGCACTGGAAGACTCCAAGAAGCAGACTGTTTCTACCCTGATCGACATGAAGGTTCTGCCGAAGTCCATGTCCAAGGAATGGGAAGCTTGGTGGCGTGTAGGCGTTGCTTCTGTTTCCAACAAGCCGGAAGTACAGGAAGCTTACAAGAAGCTGCAGGATCACCTGTACGAAGCTCGTCATTATTAATTTGCCGCGTTTCACACGCACAAATTACCGACAATTTTTCAAGAGTCTGCCCAATTGGGCAGACTCTTGTTTTTTGTACACTTGACAATTGACTTCCGACAGACCGATGTTTATACTAAAAATGAGTAGTGTTATAGCAATGGGAGTAAGAGATACATGAAACAGACATTTTCCAGAGAAGATACCAAACTGATGAAAGGCGCTGCCATTTTTTTGATGCTGATGCATCATCTATGGGCGTTTCCTGAGCGCATCGCAGGCGGTGAGCTGTGGCACGTCCTCAACATTTGCGGCGAAAGCTCCCTGACGTATTTCGGTTCGTTCGGTAAAATCTGCGTGTCGTTTTTCTTTTTTCTCGGCGGATACGGGGTATATCTCACCGCCTGTTCCAAGAAATACGATCTGATTGCCAAAATTAAGGGATTATATCTCGCGTACTGGAAGGTCTTTTTGATTTTTATCCCACTGGCTTTTTTGTTCTGCGCTAATCAGCCGATCTACTGTGACGAAGCAGAAATCTGCACGCGATATGCCACTTTTTCCGCACAGGAATGCTTTAATAATTTCATCGGATTCTCTACCTCCTATAACAGCGAATGGTGGTTTCTGCACAGCTATCTTTGTGTGTTGATTCTATATCCGCTGATTGACCGTATCGTGCGCCGCCGCTCGACGTTGTGCAACGTCACGGCAATTGTTGTGTTTTCCATTCTTATCACAGACATTCTTCCCGCTCTCGGCGAGCTGGATGTGTTCGGCACACTCGAAGACAATTATCTGTATCACACCTTCTTCCTGTTGTCCGCGCCGTATGCCGCCTGTTTTTGGATGGGTGCTGTCTTTGCCAAGGACAATCTGCTGATACAAATCCGCGAGTCTCTGCGCCGCAACAACCTGCTCCATCCTCTGCTGGACATCTTCTTTGTCGGCGTCATCGTACAAATGCGCTATCTCACCGGACAAATTGTCGATATTCTCTATGTTCCCTTCTTGATTATCTTTCTGATGGATTTGCTGCGCCATATCCGCCCGCTGCGGACGGTACTGCTGTCTATCGGCAAGGAAAGCACGAGTATGTGGCTCATTCATCCATTTTTCTGTTATTATTTCTATCCCGTTGTACAAGTCGTCATTGCACCGCGCTGGGGCATTCTGTCTCTGCTCGTCTTACTGGTGCTGTCGTATCTCGCGGCAAAACTGGTGCGGCTATTCTGGTGGTGCATCGGCACGATAATACACCGCGCACAGCATATATTTCTTAAAGTTTCTTAAGTTTTATCCAAATCTCTTTTCTTGTTGTCTCTTTTGTACTATACTATAAAAGTATTTCAACAAAAAGAGGCGCAAAAAAATGATAAAATGGAAAAAACGACTGATTTTGTCCGGCATCGCTGCTATTTTATGTGCGGCAATGCTGGCAGGCTGCGGAGCATCCGGCAGCAAAACAACCTCCAGCAGCGCTAAGCAATCCGGCAATGCGCAGACCGCTTCCGCTGACACAGGCAGTGCTGAACTAGCAAAGCAAAAGAAGCAAGAAGAGCAAAAAAAGCTGGAAGAACAGAAAAAGAAAGAAGAAGAGGAAGCCAAGAAGATTCCTAAGGGCGATAAATACATTGCTTTGACCTTTGATGACGGCCCGACCGGCAACGAGGGCGGACGCACTGAGCGTCTGCTGGACGGCTTGAAAGAGCGCAACGCTCATGCAACCTTCTTCCTGTGCGGCTATCGCGTCAAGGACTTCAACTCGATGATGAAACGCTACTTAGCGGAAGGCCATGAAGTCGGCAACCATACGATGGATCACCGTCTGGCACATGAGGTTTCCGACGGTGATTATGAGCAGGTTTCCAGCAACAACGACTTGATTCAGTCATATACCGGTCAGAAACCGACGGTATTCCGTCCGTGCGGCGGCGAATACAACGACAGTGTACAGGCATCCATGCAAAAGCTCGGTATGCCGATCATCCTGTGGGACGTTGACACACTGGATTGGAAATACCGCGATGCCGCTTCTGTCAAGCAGCACATTTTAGACGGCGCACAGGACGGTGCCATCGTTCTGGAGCATGACCTGTATGAGACCACGGTAGAAGGCGTTCTCGCCGCGATTGATGAGTTACAGCAGCAGGGTTATGCATTCGTCACCGTATCGGAACTCGCAAAAATCAAGGGTGTCACGCTGGAAGGTGGCAAGGTATACAACGGCTTCACCGATGAAGATCTGGGACTGAATACCGAATCGGAAACGACCGGCGAAAGCACAGCAAACACGACTTCTGACAGCACAGAAACATCTGCTGATACATCATCCAACTAAAACTCTATACATACAAAAAGCGCTCCAGACGGAGCGCTTTTTTGTGCTGTATTCGCAGCAAGACTGAGAGGGCTAAAGCCTTCCTGGAAGGTGGCTCGGCGTCAGCCGTGACGGAAGGAGCAGCACGCGAGCAGATACACTTTAAGTCAATCTGATACGTATCTTATCAATCTGACAAAACTCCCTCAGTCATTTGCAAAGCAAATGACAGCTCCCTCAACGAGGGAGCCTTGGTTCTGCACGCAAAAAGAGACCCCTCAAGCGAGGAGTCTCTTCGTACTTCCGAGAACGATATTTGCGGATGTAATCTTTCTCTTAGCCGAGTACCAGCGGGGAGAAGATGATGTACATTACAACTACTACCAGAGCACCAACGGTAGCCCAGATCTTGCCGTGCTTCCACGGAGTCATCTCGATCTGCGGTACGTTCGGCATCTCGAAGTCTTCCTTTGCCGGAGCGAACTTTGCAACTGCAAAGTAGATGACGCACTGAACGAGGAAGCATACGAATACCCAGTACAGGTAGTGGATCTTAGAGAATACGGTGAAGTAACCGATTGCGTACAGAACGATATGTACCGGAACACCAATCTTCGGAGCCAGCGGGGATACCTTCTTATTCAGCATACCGAACAGTACAGCGCACAGGATCGGCATGGAGAACAGGCCCCAGCACTCGTTGATGAAGTTCATGATACCAGTACCGAAGTACATGATGAACGGGGAGATGATGATACCCAGGATACCAACAATCAGACCGAAGATCTGGCCAACCTTTACAACCTTCTTTGCGTCTGCGTTCTTGCCCCAGATCGGCTTCCAGATGTCCAGAGAGAAGATCGTGGAGGAAGAATTCAGTACGGAGTTGAAGGAGGACAGGATAGCACCGAACATTACGGCTGCGAAGAAGCCCATGATCGGCTTCGGCATTACGTGCAGAACGAGCAGCGGGTAAGCGGAATCGCCGTCGAACTTAGCGCCAGAGCCTACAGTCAGAACGCCTGCCTGCATCAGCTGGAATGCGATGATGCCCGGGATTACGATTACGAATACGTCCAAGCACTTGAAGAAGCCAGCCCAGATAGCACCCTTCTGTGCTTCTGCCAGGTTCTTAGCGCCCAGGGAACGCTGAATGATAGACTGGTTGGTGGACCAGTAGAACATGTTGTTTACAAACATACCGGTGAACAGCAGCGGCCACGGAATGTACGGAGCCATTGCGTTCGGAGCAGACCAAGCATTCATCTTTTCCGGAGTAGCGGTTGCGAAGTGCTTAACGCCTGCGAGGAATCCGCCGCCGTCCAGCTGACCCAGAGCTACGAAGCCCAGAATCGGAACCAGGAAGCCGCCGATAATCAGGCCAACACCGTTGATGGTGTCGGAGTAAGCTACAGCCTTCAGGCCGCCGAATACGGAGTATGCCATACCGATAACGCCGGTAGCAACACACACGATGAGGATAGCCATGAAGTAGCTGATGCCGAAGATCTCCTGAACGTTGAAGATCTTCTCCAGTGCTACAGAACCAGAGTACAGGATGGTCGGCAGCATGGTAACAACGTAAGCGAACAGGAACATGATAGAGAACATGTTCTTAGTAGCGGTGTCGTAACGCATCTGATAGAACTGCGGGATCGTTGCGATGTTGCCCTTCAGGAACTTCGGCAGCAGAACGAATGCCAGAATAATCAGTGCGAATGCGGAAGTAGCCTCCCAAGCCATGGTTGCCATGGAACCAGAGAAAGCCTGACCGTTTGTGCCGACCAGCTGCTCTGCGGACAGGTTGGTCATCATCAGGGAACCTGCGATAACGATGCCCGGCAAGCTGTGGCCTGCAACGAAGTAGCCTTCCTCGGTGTCGAGCTTCTCGTCACGTGTCTTCCACGCGGACAGAACTGCTACGAGCACTGTAAAGGCGACAAACTCAATTACAGTTAACATAACTTTTATTCTCCTTTTTCTAAACTCTCTCCACGCCTTTGTGACGGTGTCCCGGAATCACCTGATAAAGGCGCAAAATCAGCTGTATCCGAAAGGACTCAGCTGTATTTCCATGTATGATTATAGCAGACGTCTTGACCTTTCTCAAGCCTGACTGCCAAAGTTCGTGTTAAAAATTTCGCAACATTTTTTGTGCAGTTCGCACAAAAACAGCGAAGTGTTTTTTTGCACGCGATTCAAAACATCTTCAAAGTCACTCAAATGTTACCAATCCAAACGCGCGCAATCCTATTCTTTGCTCCATTTGTGTAGCGATCTTGCTAAAAACTGCTCTTTCTTTGGGAAATTGCACGCGCCTGTCATTTTCGGCATGTTCTATACAAAATCATTATATTTATGCAAGTTATACCGTTGTATGCACATATTTATACAGAATTATCCAGTTATTCCCACAGCAAAAACGGTGTATCAAGAAGAAAGAACTGCCGCATTCTCCTGAAAATGCAGCAGTTCTTTCATCATACAACAACAAAAGGGAAATTTTGATTGCAAGAATGGTCAGAAATGTATCGGCTCCTGAATTCCGATGCATTTCCTGTCTGAGGTTCTGAACTCCTTCCGCACAGACCAGTGGTCTATACGTCTTGCGTTGCAAAGTATACCATAGTTTTTGTGTTCTAGCAAGAAAATTTGTCGATTTTTTCACAGACAAAAGACCCCTGCAGGCACATGCCCGCAGGGGTCCGGTTGTTTATATAGTAAGGATAGAACGATTTCTTACTTGCCCAGCAGCTCGCGCTCGATGATCTCGCGTGCTTCCGGTGCCTGCTTGTCCATCTTCTCCGGGAAGCCGAAGTAGGATACGCAAGCGATGTTGTCGCCGCCAACCTTCGGAGCGTCAGCCTTCAGCTGCTTGTTTGCGAAGTCCATCTCACGCAGGGTCTCGAAGATGCCCGGGAAGTCAACCTCGCCCTCACCCATAGCGGTGTGCTGATGGATGGTAACGTCAGCTCTGCCGCGCTGGTTCAGCCAAGGCGGATTCAGGATGTAACGGCAGTCCTTGGTCTGGTTGTAGGTATCAGCAAACAGAACGTGGGTCAGCTCGTCGCCAGCGTACTTCAGCATGTGGCGAACGTCGCCCTTGCCCTGATCGTAGAAGAAGCCATGGGATGCAGAGTATACATAGCCCAGGTTCTTGGAACGGAAGGACTTAACCAGATCGCAAGCCTCGTCGTTCAGCTCGCAGAAGTCATACGGATGGGACTGAACCTCGACACGCAGACCTTCGCGCTCGATGATCGGCAGCAGCTCTTCCATGGAACGGAACCACATGCCGTTGCAGATCTCCTGCTGGTTCGGATCGCCGGAGAACTCGGTGTTGATTACCGGTACGCCCATGTTTACAGCGATCTCGATGATCTTCTTCCAGTTTGCTACTGCGTGCTGACGCTGCTCCTCAGTCGGGCCGCTCCAGCGGTATACTACGATGAAGGAAGAGATCTCTACGCCGGTCTCCTTGAGAGCCTGACGGTACTCTGCCTCGCACTCCTTGGAGAACAGCGGGTGCTTGTAGAACGGGTTGATGCGCGGATGCGGGGACTGCTCGATGTACTTGTAGCCCCAATCAGCTACCTTATGAACCATGGTGTTGATGTCGTACTGCTTCGCAAGAACGTCAACGTCAAACGCAATTTTCATGTTTGGTTTCCTCCTCTAAAAATCCTTGGTTTTCCGTCTGTAAGGGACGGTTCCCTGTTGTTGCCCCTATTATACCGTACAAGAGCCCCGTTTCACAATGATACAATTTGCGGACTTACTGATAAATTCTGCTATTTTTCAGTAACCGTCCCTTGATTTCTCCGGCATCTGTTGATACCATAAGAACATAGGAGGGGGATTGTCATGTTAATTCCAGAAACCGGTGTGCATCAGATCTCAGAACGGTACTTTTTTACGCCATCCGCCCTTGCGCGGGACTTATTTTACTATCCGTCGCGCTGCGGGCACTATTTCTGCGACCACACCTATTCGTTTAATCATCAGGATAAAATCGCCCAGCAAAGCGATCATAACAATCATATTATGCTGTTTCTCGTACAAAACGGCGCGTTAGAGCTGAAAATCGACGGCTGGGACATGCTCGCCACGCGCGGACAGTTCGTGCTGTTCGACTGCCGCCATCCGTATCAATATCAAGCCTCAGACGGCTTTGAATTTATCTGGCTGCTGTTCAACGGATTAAATTCTTCCTCTTTTTATCAGCGAATCATTCGCTCGCACGGCGGACACCATGTCTTTTCTACGGCATCCCTGCCGGAAATTTTACAGCTTTTGGATTCTCTGTTAAGCAGTTGTGCTTCCGGTGAGCGCATGAGCGAAGCCGCCTGTTCTCAGCTGCTGCATCGCATGTTATGTCTGCTGCTGCTGACGGAAAACCCGCCGGAAAAAGCGGAAACCGACCGCATCGCGCTGGCGATTCGTTACATGAACGCGCATTTATTTGAACCGATTAATGTCAAAGCGGTTGCCGAGTCCGTCAATTGGAGCCAATCGCATTTTTCCCGCGAGTTCAAAGCGCACACGGGATATTCTCCATACGAATACATCATTCTGCGCCGGATAGACAAAGCCAAGCACATGCTGACCTCGACCCAGATGTCGGTCAAGCAAATCGCCTATCACACCGGCTACAACAGCGAAGAGAATTTCATCCACAGCTTTCAGAAAAACGTCGGTCTCTCTCCGAGCCTGTTCCGAAAGTATCCGATATAAAGCCAAAAACCACCGAGCTGTTAGAAGCTCGGTGGTTTTACTTTACAATTTACTTGTAGAAATCCGGGCGCGGGCCGACCGCAATCATTTCGATCTGACCCTCATTCTGCTGAGCACGAACCAGCGCATCCGCCGTGACATTGGCAATCACGCCGTCCCATGCGTTCGGACCGGTCAGCTCACCGGCACGCACGGCGTCAATCCACTGCTGGATCTCCAAATCATACGCGCGCTTCCAGTGATTCTTCCAGTTTTCATCCAGCGGAATGGTCTGACCGCCGGACTTGCGCAGCAGCGGGCGCGGCGGCTTCGGCAGATCAATAATACCGTTCTCACAGACAATCTGGCAGCTGATGTCATAGCCAAACTGACAGTTGAGGAACACCTCAATCGTGGCAATTACGCCGGACTTACAGCGGATATGCATAATCTGCGGGTCTTTCAGTTCCGGATTCTTATTGCCGGTCTGGCGCGGGAACATCACCTGTGCGCTCTCATAGTTCTCATTGAGCAGCCAGTGAATGACGTCAATTTCATGAATTGCCGCATCATATACCGCCATCTCCGTGGTAAAGCCATCGTCTACCTCCGGGAACCAATGCGAACAGCGCAGATACAGCGGCGCGCCAAATTCGCCGGAATCCAGCAGCTCCTTGACCTGTGTATACGACTCGTCAAAACGGCGCATAAAGCCGACCTGAATCAGCTTCTTGCCCAGCTCCATCTCGATTTCCGCCAGCTCCAGAGAGTCTTCAGCCGTTGTCGTCAGCGGCTTTTCGCAAAAGATCGGCTTGCCTGCCTCCAGTGCCTGAATGACGGTTTCCTTGTGCGCAAATGCCGGTGTGGTACAGATAATTGCATCCACGTCCGGATCATTGACCAAATCCGCGCTGTTGATATATACTGTTGCGCCCAGCGGATCGCCCACCTGATGCGCACCCTCTACATACAAATCCGATACAGCAACGATCTTACCGCCGGCAAGTCTGTTGGTGATTCGGTTAATATGTTCGCGTCCAATGGCGCCGCAGCCAACGACACCAATTCTTAACAGTTCCATGTTCTGCCTCCATCATCATCCGTGTTCTATGCTGTATCAGCTTCTAACACTGATTATACGGATTTTTCCGCTGTTTGGCAATATCTCTCTGCCGTTTTCACGCAATCCATCATCAAATCATACAAAGTTCCCACACTTATCATCAAGTCTTGCGCGGTTCTGTCGTTCCGCGAATCATCCTGCGGTATTCGCTCGGGGATTTTCCCACCGTTTTGCGGAATACTGACGTAAAATAGGTATAGCTGTTATATCCGCACTGTAAGGCGATGTGCTGCACCGATTGGTCGGTAGACGCGAGCAGCACCTGTGCCCGCGCCATGCGGCGGCGCGTGATATATTGGTTCGGCGTGCAGCCCGCACCCGTCAAAAATACGCGGTCTAAATGGTATTTGCTCACACCCATCGCCTGCGCGATGCTGTCCAGCGTCAGCGGCTCGGTATAATGCCGATCCAGATACAGCTGGGTACGGATTCCCAAGCTGTACCGCGCCTGCTCCAGTTGCTCCGCCGCAGCTCTTTGCAGCCGCAGAGCCAGCAAAACCGTTGCCGCAGACAAATAGCTGCAAATTTCTCCGCTCTGTCCGTTGGGGTCTTGGGCTGCCTGCATCAGCGATGCCAACAGTTGTTCCAGTGCTTTGCTGCCCTCTCCCGCATGAACAATCGGGCGTTCGCGCTGTTCCAAAAAGCAGTTTTCCTCTCGCCCTCGAAGCAGCAAATGGCCAACCCCACAGGAGATGACCGTCGCCTGCTGTTCCGGCTCAACCCAGCAGGCGTGCAGCTGTCCTGCGGCGCACAGCGCAAAGTCTCCCGCCTGCATGGCTTCCTGCCATCCAGCGACGCTGACCCAGCACGTGCCCTCCTGCACAAAGAGCAGCTCTGCATAATCCGCATGAAAGTGCTCGCTCTGCTCGGTCTCTTCCAGCTGCACGCGTTCTATGTGCAGCAGCACCGGCAGTCTGCCTTCTTCAAATCCGCTGCGCCCGACTCCCTGTGTGATATACTCCAGCATACGGCATCTCCTCTCTATCCTCTGCATACGTTGATTATAGCATATTTGTACAGCAATCCCTACCAATTGTTCACACAACAAACACACGAACGTGCTACCATAGGCAAGTAACGAGGTTAATTGCAGAATCTATGTACACAAAAATACATTTGTGCACACATTTCCTGCCAACAGGAGGAATCTTATGATACAGGTACAGGGGCTTACCCGCCGATATGGTGACACGATTGCCGTATCCGGTCTGTCCTTTTCCGTCAAGGAAGGGGAAATCGTCGGCTTTCTCGGTCCAAACGGCGCCGGAAAGACCACAACCATGAACATGATTACCGGCTGCCTGCGTCCAACCGCAGGCACCGCCATTCTCGGCGGCTTTGACATTGACACAGATGCCGATCAGGCGCGCAAAATGATTGGCTATCTGCCGGAAAATCCGCCGCTCTATCCGGATATGACGGTCTCGGAATATCTGGACTTTGTCTATGCGCTCAAAAAGTGCACGCTTCCCAAGGACGAGCATCTCCGACAGGTGTGCGAGATGACCGGCTTGACGGAAGTATCCGGCAGACTCATCCGCAATCTGTCCAAGGGCTATCGTCAGCGAACCGGACTCGCACAGGCCTTGATTGGCGATCCCAAAGTGCTGATTCTCGACGAGCCAACCGTCGGTCTCGATCCAAAACAGATCATGGAGATCCGCGAAACCATCCGCTCACTCGGGCAAAAACACACCGTGATTTTGTCCAGCCACATTCTGCCAGAAGTACAGGCGATCTGCGACCGCATTCTGGTCATTCATCACGGCAAAATCGTCGCAGACGGCACGCCGACTGAGCTGAGCGACCGCATGGAGGGCGCAGAACAGCTGGAAATGACCATTGAAGGCGAAGCCGAAGCTGTGCTGCGCATTCTGCGGGCGGTTCCGAGCGTTGCTGAGGCGGTTTGCGTCCGCGAGGACGGCAAAAAGTCGGTGTACCGCATCACGGCAGAGCCGGA
>NZ_JBNMHC010000009.1:0-18796 GCF_050872565.1 Butyricicoccus sp.
CGCGGCTTTTTGGACTTTGAACAAAACACCATTCGCGGTGTAATACTCAATGGCATTTCGCCGATGATGACGGATTACTATGCGAATATCATCGAACAGAACACCGGTCTGCCTGTTTTCGGCGCGATGCCGACCGATACGACTTGTGCGGTGGAGAGCCGCCATTTGGGCTTGGTTACTGCGGCGGAAATCAAAGATCTCAGACAAAAAATGCAGACGCTCGCACAGCACGCGCGCGATGGCTTGCAGCTGGATGATCTGCTTGCTCTCGCCCAAACCGCGCCGGAGCTGTGTGAGCAGCTGCCGCCGGTTCCGGTTTGCGGGACAGGACTGCGCATCGGTATTGCGCGCGACGAGGCATTTTGTTTCGATTACGCAGACAGCTTAGATGTACTGACGCGCATGGGTGCACAGCTTGTGCTGTTCTCTCCGCTGCACGATGCGCACTTGCCGGAAAAATTGGACGGCTTGTATTTATGCGGCGGGTATCCGGAGCTGTATGCCCAGCAGTTGGGAGCCAATCGCTCTATGCTGGCGGATATTCACGCGGCGATTACCAATCATATGCCGACCATTGCAGAATGCGGCGGCTTTTTGCTGCTGCATCAAACGCTGACCGGTGTGCCGATGGCAAATGTCTGCGGCGGCACAGCGGAGATGGGAAAACGGCTCAAACAGTTTGGATATGTGACGCTGACGGCAAACAAAGATTCGCTGCTGTGCCGCAAGGGCGAAACCCTGACAGCGCATGAATTTCATTATGCGCAGAGCAGCGAGCAGGGCGCGGATTTTTCCGCGAGCAAACCGCTGAGAAACCACGGCTGGCAGTGCATTCATGCGTCGGATACGCTGCACGCAGGGTATCCGCATTTGCATTTTGTGGGCAATATTCCAGCGGCACAACGATTTTTACAGGCATGTCAGACCTATCATCGGGAGGTGAAACGATGACACTAGAACAGGTATTGGAACAGATTCCGCCATTAGATGCAGAGGCGATGGCACGGGCAAAGTATCACTGGGATGCGCTCGCCAAGCCGCTGCATGGATTGGGAGATTTAGAGGATACACTCGTCAAAATAGCGGGCATTCGCCGCACGCCGGTCATGGATTTGCGCAAGAAGGCAGTGATCGTTCTGTGTGCGGATAACGGCGTAGTAGAAGAAGGCGTTTCCCAAACCGGACAGGATGTCACGCGGATTATCACAGAAAATTTGGGCAAGGGAACGTCCACGGTGTGCCATATGGCACGCGCTGCCGGAGCGGATGTCATTCCAGTGGATATTGGTGTAGCGAGTGAGGTACACAGCCGCGGGGTGCTGCATCGAAAAATCGCGTATGGCACGAAAAACTTTGCCAGACAGCCGGCAATGACCCGTGCACAGGCGGTGCAGGCCATCGGTGTTGGCATAGAGATCGCTTTGCTGTGCCGAGAACAAGGCTATGATGTCATTGCAACCGGCGAAATGGGCATCGGCAATACGACGTCGACGGCGGCAGTCACAGCGGCACTGCTTCATGCGCCGGTAGAACTGGTCACGGGACGCGGTTCGGGACTGACTTCGGAAGGTCTCGTGCGCAAGATTCAAGTGGTCACGCGCGCCTTGGAGCAATGGCAGCCGGATCAGCACGACCCGATTGATATTTTGAGCAAAGTCGGCGGCTATGACTTGTGCGGCCTGACTGGTTTGTTTTTGGGCGGCGCGCTGTGCGGTCTGCCGACAATCATGGATGGCGTCATTTCTGCCGCGGCGGCATTGTGTGCGGTGCGGCTGTGCCCCGCTGTGCGCGATTATCTTATCGCGTCGCATCATACGGCAGAGCCTGCGGGCGTGCTGCTGGAACAGGCGTTAGGCGTAAAGCCGATGATTGATGCCAACATGGCTCTGGGCGAAGGCACCGGCGCCGTACTGCTGTTTGGTATGCTGGATGCGGCAGCTTCGTTGTACACCAATGGCAATACGTTCGATGACAGCCACATCGAAGCGTATCAGCCGCTTTCCTGAGCCGATATGCTGATACTGGTAACAGGAGGCGCCGCCAGCGGAAAATCCGAGCTGGCAGAGCGTATCGTCTGCGAATTGGCAGACGGAAAACCGATGCTGTATGTCGCGGCGATGGAGACAGAGGGCGAAGAGGCACAAAAGCGTATCGCCCGCCATCGGGCACTGCGCGCCGGAAAGGGCTTTACGACGTGGGAACACGCCAAGCGGTTCGACACGATGACGGTGCCGAGCGGCTACACTGCCGCGCTGTTCGAGTGCATGAGCAATGCACTGGCGAATGAAATGTTTTCGCCGGACGGCGCAGGAAATAATTGGAATCATAGCATTATTTCGGGCATTCGCACACTACGAGCGTCTTGTGAGCACGTTGTTGTCGTCAGCAACGATATTTTCACGGATGGCGTGACGTATGACGAATGGACGATGCGGTATTTGCACGCGCTCGGCTGCATGAACCAATATCTTGCCGAACAGGCGGATTGGGTGATTGAGAGTGTGTGCGGCATTCCGATTGTACATAAAAAGAGGGAAAATACATGATAAAAGAACTGTTCGGCGGTCTGCTGGTGGCGTTTGGCTTGTATTCAGCGCTGCCGCTGCCGCAAATCGAATGGAAAGACAACACCATGCGGTACGCACTGAGCTTTTTGCCGCTTATCGGTATTTTGGTCGGCGGCTGCGAATATGGCTGGCTGCTGCTGGCGGGAAAGCTGGCGTTGTCCAGTCTGTTGTATGCGGCGGGAGCGGTATTGATTCCGGTTGTGATTACCGGCGGCATCCATCTGGATGGCTTTGTCGATACCTGTGATGCGCTGTGTTCGTATGGCGATAAAGAAAAGCGGCTGGAAATTTTGAAAGATCCGCATGTCGGTGCTTTTGCGATTTTGTGGATTGGTGTGCTGCTTATGGTTCAGCTCGGCATGTTCGCGCAGGTCTATGAGACTCCGGCGAGTGCAAAACTGCTTTGTCTCGGCTATGCCGGGGCGCGGGCACTGGGCGGCGGCATGATTGTCACCCAGCCATGTGCCAAGAACTCTGGCCTCGCGCATATTTTTGCGGACAGCGCGGATAAAAAGACCGTCAGTCACGTGATGCTCGTGTGGGAATTGGTGCTTGCCGTGCTCACCGTTGTGCTCGCAAAGGGTATCGGTGTGCTGGCAATTGCCGCATATGCCGGCTTTTATTGCTTCCACATTCGCATGTGCCGCCGAAACTTTGGCGGCATTACCGGAGATTTGTGCGGCATGTGCATCACGGTATGCGAGACACTGATGCTGCTGTGTGTGGTGATCGGCGGCATTATCTTGCGGTGAGAAAGGAAATAGCATGACAATACTCATTATCGGCGGTGCGGCGCAGGGCAAGACCGCTTTTGCGCGCACGCTTTCGCCGGAACAAGACATCGTAGACGATTTGCATGTGCGCGTCCAGCAGGCGATGCGAGACAAAACACCGCTGCCCAACGCATCGGATTTTGTCGGCAAGACCGTTGTGTGTCAGGAAGTCGGCGGTGGTGTCGTTCCGATTGACGTGTTTGAACGGGAATGGCGCGAATATACCGGCAGATTGTGTTGTGATATAGCGGCACAGGCAGATCGGGTGTACCGTGTCTACTGCGGTATCGCCACCTGTATCAAGGGGGAAGCATGAACGTAGCAGCAGCCGTTTTTCTCGGCTTTTTACTCGATTGTGTGCTCGGCGATCCGGAACAATTATGGCATCCGATTATGGGCATTGGTTCCATGATTTCGTTTTGGAGCAAGAAACTGCGGACATGGTTTTCCGATTCTGAGCGTGGCCAGCTGCGGGCAGGTGTTGTCCTGTGGTTTGTCGTTGTGATTCCGTCTTGGCTGATTCCAGCGGCAATTTTGTATGCGGCAGGCTGGATTCACCCCGTACTGGCGTTTATTCTTGAAACGGTATTTTGCTGGCAGATTTTTGCGGCAAAGTCGCTCAAACAGGCGGCACTGCGCGTGTATTGTGCACTGCAAAAAAAAGACTTGCAGGAAGCGCGGAAGTATGTCTCGTGGATTGTCGGACGCGATACCGCGCATTTGGACGCAGCACAGGTGACGAAAGCAACGGTAGAGACCGTGGCGGAGAATACCAGCGATGGTGTCATTGCACCGCTCGTCTTTTTGCTTATCGGCGGCGCGCCGCTCGGCTTTGCGTATAAAGCCGTCAATACACTGGACTCAATGGTGGGCTATAAAAATGAGGAGTTTTTGTATTTCGGCCGCTTCTCTGCCAAGATGGATGATGTGTGGAATTTTATTCCGGCTCGGCTGAGCGGATTGCTGTTTGTGTTGTGTGCCAAACCGGCGAGATTGGATGCAAGAGGTGCATGGAAATGCTTTAGACGCGACCGCTTGCAGCACGCCAGCCCGAATTCTGCGCAGACGGAATCTGCGTGCGCCGGTGCACTCGGTGTACAGCTCGCGGGAAACGCCTATTATTTTGGAACACTGTATGAGAAACCGACACTGGGTGATGCCAATCGTCCGATTGAACCGGA
The DNA here is from genome assembly GCF_050872565.1 of Butyricicoccus sp. Taxonomy (GTDB): domain Bacteria; phylum Bacillota; class Clostridia; order Oscillospirales; family Butyricicoccaceae; genus Butyricicoccus_A. The sequence goes on from NZ_JBNMHC010000009.1 coordinate 4,522, forward strand.
GGACATTGTGCGCACCAATCGCCTGATGTATTGGACATCGACAGTTGCGGTGTGTGTCCTGTGTGCGGTTCGATGGACAATCATGTGGAAACTGGGGTGGTAATATGAAGCACATACATGGCGGGGATATTTACGCCGAAGCATGGAAGGAAGAGCCGTTGGATTTTTCGGCCAATATCAATCCGTTCGGCATACCGGACAGCGTGCGTCAGGCGGCGCAGCAGGCGATTTCTGGTTGTCTGCACTATCCGGATCCGTTTTGCCGCGCCTTACGGCGGGCTATCGCGCAGCGCGATACTGTGCCAGCGGAGCAGATTTTCTGCGGAAACGGTGCCGCCGATGTGCTGTACCGCCTCATGCTGACGCTTCGCCCGAAGAAAATCCTGTTGCCCGCGCCGACGTTTGCGGAGTATGAAGAGGCGGCACAGCTCGTGGGCAGTGAGATCGTGCGCATTTCGCTGGGTGAGGAGTTAACGATAACACCGGCGCATTGGGACGCGGTGACACAAGATGTCGATTTGGTCGTGCTGTGCAACCCGAACAATCCCACGGGATTGCTCACACCGAAATGGCTGGTGAAGAAAGGAATGGAACGCTGCGCCGCGGTCGGCGCACGGCTGCTTGTCGATGAGTGCTTCCATGATTTTCTTTGCGAGCCGGAAACCAGCAGCATGGCGGATCAGCTCCACGACAACAAGCATCTGATTTTGTTGCGGTCGTTTACTAAGATGTACGCGATGCCGGGCATTCGATTGGGCTATTGCTTGTCGTCCGATCAAGATTTGATAGACAAATTGTATGAAGCTGGTGCGCCGTGGTCGGTATCCGTCATTGCCCAGGCGTGCGGCATGGCGGCGGCACAAGATGTCGATTTTCCGCAAAAAACACGCGAGTATGTCGCCCAGCAGCGAGCGATACTCAAACGCGGCTTGGAAGAGTTGGGCATGTATGTCGTAGACGGACAAGTAAATTATCTGCTGTTTCGCAGCACAGAGATGCCGGATTTACAGCAGCGGCTGCATGACCGCGGGATTTTAATCCGCTCGTGTGCCAATTATCATGGATTGGATGACACGTGGTTTCGTGTTGCTGTGCGCAACGAGATGGAAAATTTTGTTCTGCTGCACACCTTGCGGCAGCTAAAGGAGGAATCGGCATGGCAAAGGTAATCATGGTACAGGGAACAACATCCAATGCGGGCAAGAGCCTGACGGTGGCAGCTCTGTGCCGCATTTTTCGGCAGGATGGACTCAAGGCGGCACCGTTTAAGTCACAGAATATGGCGCTCAATTCGTTTATCACAGCGGATGGAGCAGAAATGGGACGGGCGCAGGTCATGCAGGCGGAAGCTGCAGGTATTGAACCGGATGTGCGCATGAATCCGATTTTGCTCAAGCCGACCAGCGACTGCGGCTCCCAGATCATCGTCAATGGTGTGGCGCGCGGCACGATGGCGGCAAAGGACTATTACCCGTACAAAAAGAAGCTGATTCCGGATATTTTGCAGGCATATCACAGCTTGGCGGAAGAATATGATGTCATTGTTATCGAGGGCGCCGGTTCTCCGGCGGAAATCAATCTGCGCGAAAATGACATTGTGAATATGGGATTGGCAGAAATGGTAGATGCGCCGGTTTTGCTTGTCGGAGACATTGACCGTGGCGGTGTATTCGCTTCGCTGTACGGCACGGTGGCTCTATTGCAGCCGGAAGAACAAAAGCGCATCAAGGGCTTGATTATCAACAAGTTCCGCGGCGATGTAGACATTCTCAAGCCGGGACTGGATATGATGGAGGAAAAGTTGCCGATTCCGTTTGTCGGCGTTGTGCCGTATCTGCATTTGGATATTGACGATGAGGACAGCCTGTCTGAACGTCTGCAATCCAAGCAGACACCGGCAGTGCTGGATATTGCCGTGATTCGTCTGCCGCGCATCTCGAATTTTACGGACTTTGCCCCGCTGGAACGAATGCCGGGCGTATCCGTACGCTATATCACGCGAACCACAGAATTCAAGCAGCCGGATTTATTGCTGCTTCCGGGCAGCAAAAATACAATGGAAGATCTCAAATGGATGCGGCAAAATGGTTTGGAAGCGGCGGTTAAGAAATATGCGGCTTCCGGTATGCCGGTATTTGGCATCTGCGGCGGCTATCAGATGATGGGTCTGACGCTTGCCGACCCGGAGCAGGTCGAGGCAGGCGGAACGATGGACGGTATGGGACTGCTGCCTGTGCACACGACATTTTGCGCCAAGAAAACCACCACGCAGGTGCACGGTGCAATCGGACATCTTACCGGAATCTTTGCCGGTTTGACTGGCGTGCAGATGGACGGTTATGAGATTCATATGGGCGAAACGACCTATGAGCCGGACGCAGACAATTTCTCAGAAATTCAGCGCAATGGCCGCCCGGTGATAGACGGCGCACAGTGCGGCAGCTGTTACGGCACATATGTGCATGGTATTTTTGACCGAGAAGAAGTCAGCCGTAAGCTGATTACCGCGCTGCTGGAAAGCAAAGGCTTGTCCGCAGAGGATGTACAGGCATTTGACGCAGAGACATATAAACAGCAGCAGTATAATCGGCTCGCGGATGCCGTGCGCGAAGCTCTGGATATGGATGCGATTTATCGCATTCTCAATCGGGAGGTGTGAGATGGAGCGCGGACTCGTTCACATTTACTGCGGAGAGGGAAAAGGAAAAACAACGTGTGCGTTTGGTCTCGCGCTGCGCTGTGCGGGAATCGGAGAGCGGGTGCGCATTGCGCAGTTTCTCAAGGGCGGAGACAGCGGTGAAGTGACCGCGATACAGACATTCTCCAATGTTGAGCTTCTCCGCGCCAAGCAGGGAACCAAATTTACGTTTCAGATGAACGCGGAGGAAAAAGCGCAGGCACGACGCGACCACATGCAGCTGCTGCATCGGGCATTTGCCGATGCCCAGCACCTGCGGATGCTGGTTCTCGATGAGATTATGGCGGCGTGTACAACGGGCATGGTGGATGTAGAGGAGCTGGTAACTTTGATACAAGCTCGTCCGCAGTCGCTGGAACTGGTGATGACCGGACGCAATCCACCGCAAAAGCTGCTGGATTTGGCGGATTATATCACAGAGATGAAAAAAATACGGCATCCGTATGACAAGGGAATTGCGGCGCGCCGTGGCATTGAGCGATAGGAGAGAGCGATACATGGATTTTGAAATTATCAAACCGGCAGACATTGAAAAGCGCAGCTTTGCTATCATCACGGAGGAGCTGGGAGACCGCGTTTTTCCGGAGGATATTGGCTTGGTTGTCAAGCGCGTCATTCACACCTCGGCGGATTTTGAGTATGCAGATAATCTGGTCTTTTCGGAAGGCGTTGTGCCGCACGCCTTGCAAGCCATTCAAAACGGCGCGCACATCATCACGGATACCAATATGGTCAAGGCAGGCATCAACAAAAAGACGCTGGCAAAATTCGGCGGAGAAGTACACTGCTTTGTCGCGGATCCGGATGTTGCGGAAGAGGCAAAAAAACGCGGCGTGACGCGCTCCACCGTTTCTATGGAACGCGCCGCCCAATTGGATGTACCGGTGATTTTTGCCATCGGCAATGCACCGACGGCACTGATTGAGCTGGATCGTCTGATGAAAGAGCAGGATTTGAAGCCGGAGCTGATTATCGGTGTGCCGGTGGGCTTCGTCAATGTCGTGGAATCAAAAGAGCTGATTCTTCGCTCCTCTGCACCGCATATCGTTGCGCGCGGCCGCAAGGGCGGCAGCAATGTTGCGGCGGCAATTGTCAATGCGCTGCTGTATCAGCTCGTGCATCGAGAGGGCTTTTGATGCTATAAGCCGATGAGCAGAAAAATACCTGCGAGCAGCAGCAAATCGTGATCGATGCCGTCCTCGTCCTTGAGCAGAAAATATAAAATGAGCACAACGAGCAGAGTGTCTTGCTCAAACAAACGGCTCAGTCCGCCTTCTTTGCCGAATAGATTTCCCAGAGAGGAAAAAATGCTGCTGGATTCCTGCTGCTTGGACGGCGGACACGGCGGTGGCGGAGGAGGCGGCGCATCCGGCGGCGGACAGGTGGTCTGCAAATACTTATTGTACATATCTTAGATCTCCTTTGTGCGGCCGTCCGGCGGAAGAAACTGCCGGGCGGCTGTTTTTGCCATGCGAGCCATAGAAAGGATGCGTTCGGCGTGAGCAATCTGTGCGCAGGTATCTTGGGACAGAAACGGGCGCAGAGCATGTAATAATTCTGCACGAGAATTGGCATGGTGCGGCGGCACAGCGGCATCTGCCGGTTCTTCTGGTGCGGCAGTGCTGCCCAGCAGCTCCGCTGCCATACCGGACAGCTTTTGCATGGCTTCGGGATCCTGCAATACATGGGATAACAGATCAGCGGGTTCCAAGCGGCGTCACCGTCCCATCAGGCGGGCGATTTGCTGGGCGAGCTGGGCACCCTCCGGCGTCTGCATCGTGCGCTGAATGATTTGCTTGGCACCTTCTGTGTCGCCTGCCTGCATGTGCCGCATGGCTTGCTCCAAGCTGGCTCCGTGCTGCTTGAGGATAGTTTGCGCGGCGCGTTGGTTCCGTGGTGCCTGCATATTTGCTTTGAGACGGGCAACCGCTGCGGCATCGCCGGATTGCTGCGAAAATTGCCGAAGCAGTGCCTCCATGTCTTTCTGCTGCATAAAAATACCTCCTGCTGGATTGGGTTCAATGTAGTATACGCACGAGCAGGCGGAATTGTTCTTTGACTTTCTGGAAAAAATAGTGTATAGTCATGGAAGATACTATCAGGCTGCGGGGGAACGAAAGATGAAATTGCTCGTATTTTCCGATTCACATCGTGCCAATATCACGGACATGCTCGCCTTAATCGACGAAGAAAAGCCGGATGCGGTTGTGCATTTGGGAGATCTGGTGAGCGATGTGGAAGACATCCATTTTGTATATCCGGAGCTGCCCGTGTACAATGTGCGCGGCAACAATGACTGGGGTGACGATGAGACGCCGAACAGCATGGTTATCCCGGTGGAACACGTGAGATTGTTCTTGACACATGGACATTTGTATGGCGTGCGGCGCGATACCAAACGGCTTGTCGAGGCAGCGCGAGCAGAAGGCTGCCAAGCGGCTCTGTATGGACACACGCATCGGGCAGAGATCCATCAAGAGGATGGCGTTCTCGTGGCAAATCCGGGCAGCATCAGCAGGCCCTACACGGCGGAACCGCCGTCTTATTTGCGGCTTACGATTCAGGGTGATGCCATAGAATCGGAGCTGGTTTATTTGAAAAATACAAAGAAGAAACGGCTCTGGCTTTGAGCGCGGGAACCGTTGGGAAAGAGGAATGAAATATGTTATTGGCAATTGACGTAGGCAATACCAATACGGTTTTTGGCATTTATAAGGACGAAGAACTGATCGGCAGCTTCCGCCTGTCCACAACGGCGGAGCGCACTTCGGATGAGATCGGTATGCAGATTCACATGTATTATTCGTTCTTAGGCTTGCAGACCAAGGATACCAAGGCGGTTATCGTGGCATCGGTTGTGCCGCCGGTTATGTATACGCTCATCAATGCGATTCGCAAGTACATCGGCGTGCGCCCGATGATTGTCGGCAAGGACGTGGATACCGGTCTGGTAAACCGCTATGACAATCCGCGCGAGGTCGGCATTGATCGTCTGGTCAATGCGGTCTCTGCGATTCAGAAATACGGCGCGCCGCTTATCATCATTGATATTGGCACGGCAACGACATTTGATGTCATTGATGAGACCGGTGCATACTGCGGCGGCGCGATTTTCCCGGGCATCAAGGTTGCGATGGAAGCGCTGTTCCAGAAGGCTTCTAAGCTGCCGCGCGTAGACATTGTGCGGCCGGAGAAGGCCATCGGCACGAATACGGTCATGAGTATGCAGTCGGGTGCTGTGCGCGGCTATGCCGGTGCAATTCAGGGCATTGTACATGAGATGAAGGCGGAGATTCACGGCAATTGCCGCGTGGTTGCTACCGGCGGTATGGGCCGAATGATGGCGGAATACTGCGACACCATCACGGACGTGGACGCCAATTTGACGCTGACCGGCCTGCGGATGATTTACGAGGCAAACAAGGAAAAGTTCGACGCCTTGGAGCCGATTGGCCCGCTGGTTGTCTCAGCGGAAGAAGAACTAGACACACAACTGTAAGTACATAGAAAAAAAGAGGATTGGCTGATGCCAATCCTCTTTTGGTTATTGCTCGCTGCCGGTTTTGCAGATGTCTTTGAGACAGCAGCGCTCGCAGTACGGTTTGCGCGCTGTGCAGACTTCTCTGCCGTGCAGCACGAGCCGATGGCAGAAATCACTGGATTTCTCCGGCGGAATGAGCGGCCGCAGGGCTTTTTCTACTTTTGCCGGCTCTTTGATGCCGTCAACCAGCCCGATGCGGTTGGCGAGGCGAATGCAGTGCGTATCCGTGACAATGGCGGGCTGATGATATAAATCGCCGAGAATCAAATTGGCGGTCTTGCGTCCGACTCCCGGAATTTTGAGCAGCTCCTTCATCGTGCCGGGCACTTTGCCGTTATGTACCTCTAGCAGATAGACTGCGGCGGCGTGAATATCTCGCGCTTTGGAGTTGCCGAGTCCGCACGGGCGGATGATCTGTTCGATCTCTCCCTCTGTTGCGAGAGCAAAAGATTCCAGCGTGGGAAATTTGGCATATAGATCTTTGGTGATAATGTTTACGCGCTTATCTGTACACTGCGCCGACAGACGAGTGGCAAATAACAGTTCATAGTCTTGGGTATATTGCAGCGCACAGATGGCGTCAGGATACTCCTGCTCCAAGCGCTCGACAGCGGCAAGGGCGCGCTGTTCTGGTGTCAGCATGAAATCAGCTCCTTTTGGTGGTTTTGCGTCAAAAAGTATGACGCGCTAAAGTCTCCTGTCATTATAACACAAAAAATGCACAAAAAATCAGGTAAATCTTACAAATTTTGATGCAGGAAGCGGAAAAAATGAAATTTATGAAAAACTGTCTTGCAAAAGATAGGGAATCCTGCTTTAATTAGAATAAACACAAGAAAAAACAGCTGATTGTTTGTGTAATTCATACTGTAATGTCGAACATGGAGGATTTCAGACGATGGCAGAAAAACAGAGAATTGAAGAGAACATTTCTTTTATCACCAGCATGGACCCGGAGCTGGGCGAGGCAGTTCGCAAGGAGTACGACCGTCAGTGCCGCAACATTGAGCTGATCGCATCTGAGAACATTGTATCCCCGACCGTCATGGCTGCTATGGGTACCGTTTTGACCAACAAGTACGCAGAAGGTTATCCGGGCAAGCGTTACTACGGCGGTTGTGAATGTGTTGACATTGCAGAGAATCTGGCAATCGAGCGCGTATGCAAGCTGTTCGGCGCAAAGTATGCGAATGTACAGCCGCACTCCGGTGCACAGGCAAACATGGCAGTGTATCAGGCACTGTGCCAGCCGGGCGACACCGTGCTGGGCATGAGCCTGGACAACGGCGGCCATCTGACCCACGGCTCTCCGGCAAACCAGTCCGGTAAGCTGTACAACATCGTCGCTTACGGCGTAGACGACGATGGCTATATCGACTACGAGGATGTACGCAAGAAGGCTCTGGAGCACAAGCCGAAGATGATTATTGCAGGTGCTTCCGCTTATCCGCGTGCCATTCACTTTGACAAGTTTGCAGAGATCGCTAAGGAAGTTGGCGCGTATCTGTTCGTTGACATGGCACACATTGCCGGTCTGGTTGCAGCAGGCGAGCATCAGAATCCGATGGAGTACGCAGATGTGGTTACCACGACGACCCATAAGACCCTGCGTGGTCCGCGCGGCGGCTGCATTCTGACCAATGATGAGGCACTGGCGAAGAAGCTGAACTCTGCTATCTTCCCGGGCACCCAGGGCGGCCCGCTCATGCACATCATCGCTGCAAAGGCTGTTTGCTTCGGCGAAGCACTCAAGCCGGAATTCAAGGAATATCAGGTACAGATCCGCAAGAACGCACAGGCTCTGGCAGAAGGTCTGACCAAGCGCGGCGTTAAGCTGGTATCCGGCGGCACCGACAACCATCTGATGCTGGTTGACCTGCGCGGCACCGGTATCACCGGTAAGGAGCTGCAGAACCGTCTGGACGCTGTATACATCACCGCAAACAAGAACACCGTACCGAATGAGCCGCTGAGCCCGTTTGTTACCTCTGGTGTTCGTCTGGGCACACCGGCAGTTACCACCCGCGGCTTCAAGGAGCCGGAGATGGACAAGATTGCAGGCTTTATTGCTGACGCAATCTTTGACTTCGACAACAAGGCTGACGCAATCCGCGCTGGCGTCGAAGAGATCTGCAAGCAGTTCCCGCTGTATTAAGAGTTAGAATAACATGAAATTTCAGCCTCTGGCCGACCGTATCCGCCCAACCACACTGGCGGATGTGGTTGGCCAGCCGCATATTCTGGGAAAATCCGGTCTGCTGCGCCGGATTATCGAGAGCGGCAATATTCCAAACATGATTTTTTACGGCCCGTCCGGTGTGGGAAAAACGACGGTTGCCTCGATTATTGCAGCACAGACCGAGCGCAAGCTGTATCGACTCAATGCGACCACAGCATCCATCGCTGACATCAAAAAGATTTTTGATGAGCTGGGCACGCTGATGGCACCCAATGGCGCGTTGATTTATCTGGATGAGATTCAATATTTTAACAAGAAACAGCAGCAGTCTCTGTTGGAATTCATTGAGGACGGGCGCATCACGCTCATTGCATCGACGACGGAAAATCCGTATTTTTACGTCTTTCATGCGATTTTGAGCCGAAGCACGGTGTTTGAATTCAAGCCCATTGAAGCGGCAGACATTCAGCCCGCCGTGCGCAGAGCCTTTGCGCTGGCGGATGATTCGCTGTCGGTGCCGGAAGAAGTCTGTGCGTATATTGCGACGGCGTGCGGCGGCGATGTGCGAAAAGCCATCAATGCTGTTGAGCTGCTCGCGCAGGCGGCGCAAAACAAAACCGTGACCATGGAGGACGCACAGCAGGCGGCACAGCGTTCCAGTATGCGCTATGACCGCGACGGCGACCAGCACTATGATATTTTGTCTGGTCTGCAAAAGTCTATTCGCGGCTCTGATCCGGATGCCGCTGTCCATTATCTGGCGCGATTGCTGGAATCCGGGGATTTGATTTCTGCTTGCCGCAGACTCATGGTCATTGCGGCGGAGGATATTGGTTTGGCGTATCCGCAGGCTCTGCCGGTTGTCAAAGCGTGTGTGGATATGGCCAATCAGCTCGGTTTGCCGGAAGCACGTATTCCGCTGGCAGACGCGGCTATTTTGCTGGCGACGGCACCGAAATCCAACAGCGGTATTGAAGCGATTGACGCGGCGATGGCGGATGTTCGCGCGGGAAAATCCGGCGATGTCCCTGCACATTTGAAAGACTGTCATTATTCCGGTGCCAAGAAGTTGGGACGCGGCTTGACCTATCAGTATCCGCACAGCTATCCCAATCACTGGGTGCAGCAGCAATATCTGCCGGATACCATCAAAGACGCACAGTATTATGTCTATGGAGACAACAAGCTGGAGCAGCGGGCAAAAGCCTATTGGGACAACATCAAGAATAAATAAGAAATGGGAAGCGCGAGGCTTCCCATTTTTGCTGTCTGCTTATACTTTTTCTGCCGTCATACCGTTTTTGGCGATGCCGGTTAGCTTGACCTGACAAATATCACCCTGTTTTCCGGTATTCGGCGGGAGCTGAACGGAAAAATGCCACGTGCCGTGGGCGGGCTGCGCGTCTTTTCTGCCGTGCTCTAAGATGACAGAGGTTGTCTTGCCGATAAACGGTGTGAGAAAATCCCAAGACAGCTGTGCCGCCAAATCGCGCACAATATTAGCGCGCTGGGCGCGAATGTGCGGCGGAACGGCGTTCGGCATAGAAGCCGCTGGCGTGCCGCTGCGCTCAGAATACGGAAAGACATGAATGGACGCGAAGGCACAGGTTCTGAGAAATTCTAGTGTCTGTGCAAATTCCTGTTCGGTTTCTCCGGGAAAGCCGGTGATGACATCGGTTGTGATAGAACAATCCGGGAAAGCGGCGCGGAGCCGCTCGACAACGGCGAGAAACTGGGCAGTGGTATAGCGGCGATGCATCCGCCGCAGCGTTGCATCACAGCCGGATTGCAGCGACAGATGAAAGTGCTGCGCGAGATTGGAAAAGCCCTTGAGCCGTTCGCAAAAAGCATCCGTAATGAAACGCGGTTCCAATGAGCCGAGACGGAAGCGTACATCCGGTGCCGCCGCACAGAATTGTTCCATTAGGTCGATGAGATTCGGCTTGTCCGGCAAATCGCGGCCATAGCTGGCGATTTCAATGCCGGTCACAACGATTTCTTTGACGCCGGATGCAGCGAGTTGCTGCGCCTGCTTGACAGCGTCTGCCAGCGGCAGAGAGCGCACATGTCCGCGGGCATACGGAATGATGCAGTAGGTACAATAATTGTCGCAGCCGTCCTGTACCTTGAGTAAGGCACGGGTGTGTCCGGGCAGAATACCGGCGGGAAGCTCTTCAAATGCCTGACGCTCTCGATTGTCCGTGACCGTACAAACGGATTTTCGGTCGTGCACCGCTTGCTCGCATAAATCCAGCACAGCCGCGCGGTCAGAGGTGCCGCAGACGATGTGCACGCCGTCAATGGCAGATGCCTGTTCCGGCTCCGTCTGCGCGAAGCAGCCGCACAGGGCGACGATAGCATGGGGGTTTTCTTTTTGCAGTTTATGCAGAACGCGCAGGGTTTTGTGGTCGCCGGACGACGTGACGGTACAAGTGTTGATGATACAGACATCTGCCTGTGTATCCGCGAGAACGTGGCCGCGCTGCTGAGCGAGCTGGGCGAGTGCCTGCGTTTCAAATTGATTGACCTTGCAGCCAAGTGTTGCAAAGCAAAATTTCATAGTTGTTCCTCCGATGACGGCGTGCCGTCAAAATGTAAAAATCGTGTGAATTTTTCGTTAAAATTATAGAAACAATTCACAAAGGACATTATAATAAATTTTACAGAGAGTTACAACTGCGGGAGAGGAGAAAAAATGGTTAAACTACAGATTAAGCTCAGCAAACCTGACGATTTGACGCTGCTCAACAATGCGGCCTCTGCGATGCCGTTCGACATTGACCTTTCGTCAGGCTGGTACGTTGCAGACGCAAAATCATTGGTAGGACTGTTTGGACTGGAGATTTCTGAGCCGATTGGCGTTAAGATGTACACGGATCAGAAGCAAGCGCAGCCGTTCATTGAAAAGATCGGCAAGATGATTATTTCTCACTAAAACCGAATCCGCGAGACCGTCCGCTTGTCGGGCGGTCTTTGACTTGGTATGCTGTCCCTGTTTTCTGCATAGAGTATGTAGAAAACAGGTTTTTCTTTTTTGGGGGAGGAAGCGGATGAGAAAGCATATCCTAGCCGCTGTTTTGGGTATACTCTGTGCGGCGGCGGTCTCGGTGTCCGCCTCAGCGGCACAATTGGGAGAGGTACACGCGAAAGGCGCGATTTTGATGACGGATGCCGGGCAAGTGCTGTTTGAGCAGAATGCCGATGCCGTGCACCCGCCGGCATCCGTGACAAAAATCATGACCATGCTGTTGACGATGGAAGCTGTGGACAGCGGCAGTGCCTCGCTGGATGATTTGGTGACCGCTTCCGCTCATGCGGCGGAGATGGGCGGCTCACAGATTTATCTCAAAGAGGGCGAGCAGATGACACTGGATGACATGCTCAAATCGATTGCAGTTGCGTCTGCGAATGACGCGGCAGTCGCTGTGGCGGAGCACTTGGGCGGCAGTGAGTCGCATTTTGTCTCCATGATGAATGAACGCGCCAAACAGCTCGGCTGCAAGGGAACGGAATTTGTCAATCCAAACGGTTTGGACACGGATGGAGAGCAGACCAAGACAACCGCGCGGGATCTGGCGTTGATTTCCCAAGAGCTGCTCAAGCATCCCAAGATTTTGACGTATACATCGATTTGGATGGACTCTGTGCGAAATGGTTCGTTTGGACTGGCGAATACCAATAAGATGCTCAAGCTGTACGATGGCATGGTAGGTCTCAAGACCGGATATACGAGTACGGCGGGATACTGCATTTCTGCTGTGGCGCAGCGAGAGGGAATGCGGCTGATTGCGGTCGTGCTCGGAGAGCCGGATAAGCAGTCACGCAATCAAGACATTGCGGCGATGTTAAATTATGGATTTGCCGGATATGCCGTTGTGCCGATTTTAGATCAAGAAACCTTGCCGATTGTCCCAGTCGAGCTGGGAACACGGGACAGTGTATCGGTGGAATTGGAAGATGATACCCCGCTGCTCATGACTAAAGCGGAGGCGGGCAATGTCAAACGGGAGATACGCTGCACGGAACAAGCGCAGGCACCCATTGAGAAGGGCGATCCGATGGGAGAGATTCTCTTGACCGGAAGCGATGGAGAGATCACGCGGCGCACGTTGGTTGCGGCGGAGGATGCCGACAGAAAGAGCACCGCGGATATTTTTCGGGAATTACTGGAATATCTGCTCATGAAAAAACGACTGCTGACCGTTCATTTTTTGACCAGTATGTAAAAATTCACAAAGAACTGTTTTTTTTCTTGTGAAAATCCGTTGTGTTTTTTTACAATTTATGATACCATAATATCAACCTCATAGTAGATTGGGAGGAAAACAAAATGGTTAAATTAATTATGGCAGCTGCTGGAAGCGGCAAGACAAAGGACATTATCAATCAGGTAAATGAGTCTGCGGCTAACGAGCCGGGTTCCGTTGTTTGCATCGCAAAGGGCAATCAGCTGAACTTTGACATTTCTCATCAGGCACGCCTGATCGACGTGATGGACTACAGCGTAACCGACTACGCATCCCTGCTGGGCTTCGTAGCTGGTATCCATGCTGGCAACTACGACATCACCAAGATCTACATCGACAGCCTGTACAAGGTTGCTTGTGATGACAAGCCGGAGGATGCTGACAAGTTCCTGCTGGCTCTGGATGAGTTCTCTTCCAAGCACAATGTAGAGTTTACCGTTGCCCTGTCCGGTGACGCAAGCACTGCAAGCGAGACCATGAAGAAGTACCTGTAAGATGGTATGACGATAAAATCCCGTCGGTTTTCCGGCGGGATTTTTTCTGTCTACCGGAGGGCGGCTACTGCCTGCTGTAATTCCGCGAGAGACACCTGCATCTCTATAGCATCACCGCGCTGCGCGGCAGCCTGAGAACGAGCCAGCCCCGCGCGAACAGGATCGAGCAGCTGTCGGTTCATCACAGCGCATAAATACCGCTCTTGCCCGCTGTATTGCGCCTGTGCCGCGGCAAGATAGCCTTGCGCCTGTGTGAGATCGTCACAGCGCACGGCTTGCGTCAGCGGTGCAGAAACCAGCGCAATCGCGCGGGAAACGGCATATCGGTTGTACAAACAGCCGGATAAGACAAGAATCAGCAGCACGGCGGCTGTCCAGATGCGTTTCATCGCTGCGCCTCCTGTTTTTGCAGAAATAGATTGCCGCAGTCGTCCAGCGTCATGAGAAAAACGTCTGCCGGAGAGGCAACGCCGTGGGCGCGGCACTCGTGCAGCAGCCAAGTCTCGTCTTTGCCGAGCTGCTGCAAAATGCCGCGGCGGATTTTGCCTTCGGATACGAGCACGCGAGCCATGCCGGTGTCTTTGGGATGCTGATGGATGTCGGACGGCGTGAGGGGCTGCTTGTCTGCATACAGCAGCACACTGAGCTGTCCATTGGTCTCGATGATGCCGCAGCGCACATCGGACACGAGAGAGACTCCCGCCATGCGCAGACCGTCTAAGATGTCCTCCGGTGACAGGCGAAGCAGACGCAGCATATCGGGATCAAATTTTCCGTCTCGAATGACCATACAGGGGTTGCCGCACAGCAGGCGGCGGACGCGGATACTTTTTCGGCAGAGACCGGAGAGGAGCACTTCCACGGCGAGCAGCGTGACAAGAGGGACGATGCCGCCGAGCAGCGGGATGGCGGTGTCCTGTAGAGGAATGGAGGCGAGCTCGGAAACCAGAATGGTAACGGCAAATTCCGAGGTGGACAGTTCACCGAGCTGTCGTTTTCCGGTAAACCGCAGACCGCCAATGACTGCGGCGTAGACAAGCAGTGTGCGCGCGAACAGCAGAAACAGGAAAACCACCTCCCGAAGATTTGTTTTTAGCTTTCGCCGGTTTTGGGCAA
>NZ_JBNMHC010000010.1:0-17384 GCF_050872565.1 Butyricicoccus sp.
AATACAGGCACATCAGTATTCTGCTGATGTGCCTTTTGTTATCCCCGCGGAAAGGAGATGCCTATGCAGGAACGCACCAAATGTTTGATTATCGGCACGTGTGCCGGAGCGGCAAATGGTTTCTTTGGCGCTGGCGGCGGATTGTTTCTCGTCCCGCTGTTTACCGCTTGGCTTGGTCTGGAACAAAAGCAAGCCTTTGCCACATCTGTCGCCGTGATTTTTCCGCTGTCTGCCGTCAGTGTTTTGATTTATCTGCGCAACGGCAGCATTCCTCTGTCGTTTTCTGCACCCTATCTGCTTGGCGGTGCAATCGGCGGATTATGTTCCGGTCTGTTGTTCTCTCGCGTTTCCGTTCCGCTGCTTCGCAAAGCTTTTGCTCTGCTGCTGGTTTGGGGCGGCATCCGCGCGGTATTTTTATGGTAATGGGTGTTTTTGTCGGCGCAATAACCGGAATCCTGTCCGGTTTTGGAATCGGCGGCGGTTCCTTATTGATTCTGTGGCTGACGATGATTGAACAGCTGCCGCAATACACGGCCGCCGGTATCAATCTGCTGTATTTTTTGTGCTGTGCACCCACAGCACTGGTTTCGCATCTCCGACATCATTTGGTAAAAAAACGGATTGCCGGTTGGTGTATTCTCGCCGGATGCCTTGCCTCGCCGCTTGCTTCTATTGCAGCCGGTTTATTGCCAATGCCTTGGCTGCGCCGCGGATTTGGCATTTTGCTGCTCATTCTCGGCTTTCGAGAGTTATTTTCCCCTTCCGCCAAACAGTAGCATTTTTCGCGCCTGCGTGCTATACTGAGACTATTCTTTTTAGAGAGGAGATAACTATATGGATCAAATTCAAATTCCCAACATAGATATTTTGCTCATCATTGCCGTTCTCGTTACTTTGCTTCTCATTGTTCTCTATACACATAGAGAGCCGAAAATTCGTGTCGGCAAGAGCAATATCAGCACCCAAGATTCTGCCTCTATTCTTAAGCTCTTTGCCGCTGATACCAAATGTTTTGATTTTCGTGTCAAAGAAGAAGCGCAACATGCTACGGTCGCCTTGCACACCTGTCTAAACCGCAAATGGGCGCAACCGATACCGATTGCAGACTTTTCTGACTTAGAACCCGGAAAGTATCGTCTGATTATTCGCCGCGTTAAAACAATCATTGATATTTACCTGTGCAGCAATGACGACTACGAGCACGTCGTACATATCCCATATCGCATGGCGCATGAACATCTCTCCGCTCTTGATGCGTGCAGTTCTGTCGGACAATTTGAGCTTTCTGATTGCAAAGCATCTATCGGTGATGAGAGCAACACACCACTGTGGGTAATCCTCGGTCGAAAACAAGGAAATCTCACGGTAACACAGGATTATCAGCATTCTGGCGGCAGCACCGGCTTCGCGATTGTCCTTCAGTTTCGATAAGAAAAGAACCAGTCAAATATTGACTGATTCTGACAAACTATGTATACTATTCATGGGCACACCATAAAACGGTAGGCGGTTTGCGTCCTCTCCGATTTCATTCAGAGAGGAAGTTAAAGATTCTTTTTCTTGCCCTCTCTTGAAGAAGGGAGGGTGGTATCATGTACGTAACATTTTCTGATTTATTTCAGTGCCTTTCGACACTGTTTTCATTCGGTACAATGCTTATTGCACTGATCGCCTTTTTAGGCAAAAGAAAATAACCGCCATGCGACCAAACATGTGACGGTTATTTCCTAAACCAAATTCATGAGAGGACGCGCCGTCTATCGGTGTGCCTCTTTTTTATTATCATAGCATTGAACCCCCAGAAAGTCAATGCAGAAGCCCATCAAATTCCCAATTTCCATCAAAAAAGAGCCGCTTTCGCGGCTCTTTTCTTCATCTTACAGGGCTGTCAGATTCTTCAGCGAAATGTCCATTGCCGGAGAAGCATACGTCAGTGCACCAGAGGACACAAAATCCACGCCGATGTCTGCAATTTCCAGCAGACGCTCTGCGGTAACATTACCGGAGCACTCGGTCTTCGCGCGGCCATCAATAATTTTCACAGCCTGACGCATGGTCTCATTGTCCATGTTATCCAGCATGATAACGTCTGCGCCGCATTCAGCAGCTTCTGTTACCTGCTCCAGTGTCTCACATTCTACTTCAACCTGTGTAACGAAGGAGACATACTCTCGTGCCATCTGTACAGCCTTGGTGATAGAACCTGCTGCACAAATGTGATTGTCCTTCATCATGACACAATCGGACAGATTGTAGCGGTGGTTAGTTGCGCCGCCGCAGCGTACTGCATACTTCTCAAAAATACGCAGACCCGGTGTCGTCTTTCTGGTGTCCAGCAGCGTTGTGTGCTTGCCTTCCAGAATCTTTACCATCTTATTGGTATTGGTAGCGATGCCGCTCATGCGCTGCAAGAAGTTCAGCGCAGTGCGCTCGCCGGTCAGCAGCGTGCGAATATCTGCATAGATTACGCCAATCAGCTGACCCTTCTTGACCTCATCGCCATCAGAATAGGTCGTTTCAAAATGAGCTTCCTCTTCCAGAATCTCAAATACTCGTGCAAATACATCCAGACCGCAAATAATGCCGTCCTGCTTACAAATCAGCTCTGCCTTGCCCAACTGCGGCTGGCGCATAATGGCATTGGTGCTGACGTCCTCACTGGTGACATCCTCGCGCAGGGCGGTGATGATCGCCGGATCCATATTAAGCATCATGGTCGAGCCACTGATCATAGAATGCTTCATCCTTTCTCTTAATAGCTTCAAGAACCGCTTTGCGGTTTTTCTCATCGATGTCCGCATAGAATGTCGGATCGAACGGAATTTCATCGGTCGGCATCGGCTTACCAGCCTCTACCGTCTTTGCAATGTGGTTAGCTGCGCGCTCAGCAAATACCAAGCTCTCCAGCAGGGAGTTACTTGCCAGACGGTTTCTGCCATGTACACCATTGCAGCTAGTCTCACCAGCAGCGTACAGACCATCCATCGAAGTCTCACTGTCCGAATTGACCTTGATGCCGCCCATAAAGTAATGCTGACCCGGTGTAACCGGAATCGGCTGCTTGGTCATATCGTAGCCCTCTTCCAGGCACTGACGATAGATGTTCGGGAAGCGGTTGCGGACAAAATCCGGATCCAGATGGGTAACGGACAGCTCTACATACGGACGGCCGTCCTTTTCCATCTGCTTGCAGATGGCCTGCGATACAACATCGCGCGGCAGCAGCTCGTTGACAAAGCGCTCGCCATCCTTATTATACAGATATGCGCCCTCGCCGCGAACCGACTCGGAAATCAAGAAGCTTCTGCCCGGCTTCGTGGTGTACAGTGTGGTCGGATGAATCTGAATATAGTTGATATGCTCCACTTCAATGTGGTGGCGCATAGCGATTGCCAGCGCATCACCGGTAATGTGGCGATAGTTCGTCGAGAACTGGAACAGACCGCCAATGCCGCCGGTTGCCAAAACAACCGCCTGCGTGCGAATTTCTTCCAGTGTGCCGTCTGCATTGCGGATAATGCCGCCCTTGCAGACATTTGCCTTTTCATCGCAAATAATATCAACCAGCGTGGTGTTTTCACGGATGGTGATGTTCTTGCGCTCTCTTGCGCGAGCCAGCAGCTTGCTGGTGATTTCCTGTCCCGTCAAATCTTCATGGAACAGAATACGGTTTTCCGAATGAGCACCCTCACGGGTAAATTCAAAGTTTCCGTCCTTATCACGCTGGAAGTCTACGCCGTAATCGACCAGCTCCTGCGCGATGTGCTGAGAAGAACGAATCATAATGTCTACAGATTCCTTGTTGTTCTCATAATGACCAGCCTTCATGGTGTCCTCGAAATAGCTGTCATAATCATCGTCATCCAGCAGCATACACATGCCGCCCTGTGCGAGGAAAGAATCCGCCTGATCCGCTTCGGACTTGGTAATTACCAAAACTTTGTATTTTTCGGGCAGCTGTAATGCGTTAAACAATCCGGCAGCACCGGTACCGACAACCAAAATGTCAGCAGTTTCCATATTTCGCTCCCCCTTACTTTCTTTCGGTATTCGTGAGCACACACACGTGCTCCGTCAGATGTTTCATTTCCAGTTTTCTCCCTATTGACATGCGGTATTTACCGCACAAACTTTTTACATCTCAGTATACCACACTGAAATGCATCCTGCAAGGCAGTTCCCCGCCTTGTCCAGACACTTTGTGAAATTTTTTACTATGCATTATGCATGTTCCAGAATCGGCGGTGCCGGATGGAAGTCTGGCCGATGCTTTGGATTGGCAATATACTCCTCTACCTTATCAATGGTCGGCGCACAGAAATATGCCGCGCCGCGCTTGGTGACAGACAGTGCCGAAGCATACGTCGCATACTTCAGAGCAACTTCCGGCTCCTTTCCATACAGATATGCGGCCAAGAAATAGCCCTCAAAGACGTCACCGGCTGCTGTAGAGTCTACAACCGGAACTTTTAGCGACTCCTGATACATCTGGCGCGTACCATTCTTATAAAAAGCACCCTGTGCGCCCAGCGTAAACAGGAACTGGGAATTCGGGTACATCTCTGCCAGACGAATCAAAATATCTCCCGGCTGCACATAGCTCGTCATCGAACGGCCTTCAATCTCGTTGAGGCAGAACATCGAGATTTTGGTCAAATCACTGCGCAGCAATTCACGCGTACATGGCGACGGATTGAGCACGATAAACATCTTTTTCTCATATGCCGCGTCAATGGCGTGCTGCAAGCAGGAAATTTCATTCTGCAAAACGAGCACATCGCCTTCCTCGTACTCTGCCAGTACCTCATCAATATACGCTTCATCGATGGTTCGATTGGCGCCGCCATAAATCATGATGGCGTTCTGTCCAATCTCATCCACCTGAATAATCGCATGACCGGTGCGGCCTTCTACCACGCGTACCGGAGAGATGTCAATGCACAGCTGCTCTTTGAGCTTGTCCAGCATCTCCTGTCCGTCCGAACCGATCTGACCGGCAAGCTTTACGTCCAGACCAGCTCGTGCAAGCGTAACCGCCTGATTCAATCCCTTGCCGCCAGGGAATACTTCCATATGAGAAGCGCCCTGTGTTTCCTTTGGGGTCGTAATATGTCCAACATAATAGTTATAATCAATATTGATAGAACCCAATACCAGTATTTTCATTGTTATCCGCCCTCCATCTTTCCAGTTCGGATGATACATGATGTCCAAGTTTCATGCTGTACAGCATACGGATGCAGTTTACTAATATTATAAGATGTTTCTAAGTGAAGCACAAGCATTTCCGCCTCATTTTCCTTCGGATATTTTCATCTGAGCAAATTTTCAATATTTCCAGCAAATATCCTTGACTTTCTGGATATAAAACGATATGATAAAGAATACTGAAACGAAAGGATGGTCGGCGTCATGGCTGTACAAAAAAAAGGCACAAAACAAATCACTGCCAACAAAAAAGCCAGACACGATTATTTTATCGAAGAGGCTTATGAATGCGGCATTGAGCTGTTCGGCACAGAAGTGAAGTCTATCCGTCAGGGCACAGTCAGCCTGAAGGATTCGTACTGCATCTTCCGTGACGGCGAGATTTTTGTCAAAGGTATGCATGTCAGCCCCTATGAGATGGGAAACATCTTTAATAAAGATCCGCTGCGTGAGCGCAAGCTGCTGCTGCACAAAAAGGAAATCATGACGCTGTTCGGCAAGACCAAGCAGCAGGGCTATTCCCTGATTCCGCTGTCTTTGTACTTTAAGAATGCGCGCGTCAAGGTAGAGCTGGGTTTGTGCAAGGGCAAAAAGCTGTATGACAAGCGCGAAGCAGCTGCTCAGCGCGACGCAAAGCGCGAAATCGAACGCGCCATGAAATCTCGCAGATAATTTTTCTTTTTCGTTCAGCACGAACTATCCGGGGACGTACCGGTTTCGACGGGGGCGTGGAATCTGGGATAGCGGGCCGCAGTGAGAATCTGCGTTAAAAGTCTCAACTGTCTAAATTTAACTGACAACAATTATTCTTTACAGGCAGCCTAATTAGGCGTGCCCGTTCTGCCTGAGAGTATCGCGGCTCGGGACAGAGCGTCATTTAGCGGTGAACGTGCGGCGGGTAAGCTTTGCCCCGCCCATGCATGATGAAGCTACCAACCCTGTAAGCCTGTCATTTGGCGTGCAGCAGCGGGAATTCTAATCAAATGACTGCGCCCGGAGAAGTCCTTGAGGAAGTACCTTCGGACAGGGGTTCGACTCCCCTCGTCTCCACCAGAACAAGAAAGAGAGCTGTTTTCGCAGCTCTCTTTTTGTATGCATTCTGTACGGATCATTCATAGATACATTGACATTCTAATCTTTCAATGCTATCATAATAAAAAAAGAGGCACACCGATAGACGGCGCGTCCTCTCATGCTATTGGTTTAGGAAATAACCGTCACATGTGTAGGAAGCATGGCGGTTATTTTCCTTTTCTGATGTATTCGAGTAATGCCACGATAAACAAACCCAGTGTACCAATTGCGGTAATGCACTGGAATAGTCCTTCATAGGTTACATACACAATATCACCCTCCCTTCTTCAAGAGAGGGTAAGAAAAAGAATCTTTAACTTCCTCTCTGAATGAAATCGGAGAGAACGCAAACCGCCTACCGTTTTATGGTGTGCCCGTGAATAGTATACATAGTTTGTCAGAATTCGTCAATCTTTAACTGCGCCCGGAGAAGTCCTTGAGGAAGTACCTTCAGACACACCAGAACAAGAAAGAGAGCTGTTTTCGCAGCTCTCTTTTTGTATGCAATTATCTTGCCGTCTGTGGGTTGTCGGTACGTTCCAGCAGATAATCCACAGAAACATCGTGGAAATCCGCCAGCCGGATGAGGATAAGCGTTGGAATATCAATATCCCCGCGCTCATAGTTGCTGTACACTCGTTGACTGCACGACAGGATCTTTCCCATCTGTGTCTGTGTCAAATCTCGGTCTTCCCTCAGGTCGCGTATTCTTCTGTAAATCATATCATTGTCTCCTTTCCTGAGAGAATGATATGATTATAGTTTAGCGAGTATTCCGCTATTGACTTTTAGCGAAAAATTCGCTAAACTGTGAGTAACTCAAGTCGAAACAAACCATATATTCACAAAATTTGGGAGGTATTACCTTGAAATTTAGAAACAAAATCGGTATGGCTCTGGTTCTCACCGGAGTAATGGTCGCAACCACCGGATGCTTTGATTCTAACGCCGAAGGTGGCGAAGGCGGTAAAGGTGGTGACGGCGGCAGTGCCACAGTTATCAACAACATAACTATCGATAGCGGTAGTAACAATTCAGGCGATTCCAATAAGGCTGACTCAACCAAACAAGCTTTAACTGAAGCGCAGAGCGCAATCGACGCCCAAAATTATGAAGATGCTATCACCACGCTGGAGAATGCACTGAAGAAGTCTCCGTCCAACAAGGATTTGATTGCCAAGTATGTCAACGCGGTCAAACTGCGTGTGAACGAACTGACCAGCAAAAACGACTATGACAAGGCACTTGCTGTGCTGAAAAGTGCCAAAGATGCACTTAAGGACAACGAAGAGATTAATAACCTCTATGACGAGACAAAGAAGAACAGTCCGGATAAGCTCTGTGATTTGACGATTGCAGAATCGAATGACAATTATGTTCCGATTACCGAACAGAAGGTTGTACGTGACACCACTGGCAATACGTATGATCCTGGTAATTTATTTACGCTTTATCCGTCCTATGCAGATTATAGTGGATATGCAAAATATTATTTAGGAGAAAAATACAAATCTTTGAATTTGATCTATGCGATTTCAGAGGAAAATCCGGATGATATTGATCCAACCACTTTTACTATTTTCGGTGATGGGGACAAAATTTTGTTTACCTCTGATAAAATGACCCGTACAACAGAACCGACTTCTATCGGTGTTGATGTGACTGGTCAGAAATGGATTTACATTCGAGTGGAAAGCGAGACATCTAACAGCGTTCCTGTTTTGATGGCAAATCCGGTGCTGTTTGAGTAAAGCCGAAAGAAGGTTTTTATATGAAACGAACAATAATGTTGGCTATTGGAATTTGCTTTGGTTTCTGCGTATTTGCCTATGCAATCTCACCTGATTTTGCAAACTCTGTCAACAGTTCATTGAATCACTTTTTTGACGGCTCTGATTTTGATTCTGATAGCGACTATTCAGATGGCGAAAATTACGATGACGGCGAAAGCCCTGATGATTACGACCAAAACCCTGATGATTACGACCAAAACCCTGATGATGATCCCGAACTGTATTATAATTGTTATAACATAGACTTGAGCAATACAGATATTTATACCAAATCTCAATTGGTTTATGATGCTATCAATTTAACAAATTCTGCTTTGGTTCAGAATGGATATGAAGAATATTATCTGACATATGAAGTCACAGATTTTTCTTCCTCTTCAGCATCAATCTGGATCGGACGCCCTTCAGGCAGCGAAGTATCCCAAGACATGCATGTTCTCTTAGATAACCATGATGACATTCCCTTATATTTTAACGAAATTGCGGATACAAGTGATCTGACAGGTAGAACCAAAGAAAATACAGAAGCTTTAAATCAGATGAAATATTATATGATAGCTTCTATGATTGTCCTTGCCACTAATGAGGCTGGGTCTTTCAACGATGCTTATGATTGGGCTAAAGACCGATATGAGAATCTCATAGAAGATCACGCTTGGTCTCGGGATTATTCTAATGTTAAGGTCTGGATACAAGATAATCTATTTGAATTGACTGTACCTAAAACTGATACGAGCAAATCTTAAATATTATAATATTTATCAAGAAGGGGGTAAATATATGAAAACCAAAACCAAGCAATGGGTATCTATTCTTCTGTTATGTGTATCTCTTTGGACGCTTTCCTGCAACTGGCTCAAGACAACCAGCTATTATGAAGGAATGTTTGCTTATACCACAAGTTCTATCAATGAAATCCTCAGCCTTTTTGGAGTGGATTTTGACTTAGAATCTTCCGTTGATAATTCCGAAACAAGTGCATATAATTCTCGTCTCAGTCAAGGAGCTTCCAATTTGTATGATGCTATTTCTGACGAGGGACTTTCGATTTCTGAATGGCGTGAAAGCATGAGCTTTTTAACTTATGTCATCAAGCGGACGGAAAAATTGGGGTTCTTCACGTACATGGATGATGATACGGTCACAGCCCTCCATATCATATCTTTTCTTGGATATATTTTTAATTTCTTATATGCAATGACTATTCTCTTTGCAATATATGCGATTATCAATCATATTCTAAAACGAAAGAACTCTAGTATTGGTGTGACCGTCTGCTTTGTCATTTGGTTTATCTTTAACTTCCTTGTTGTGTTTGAATTCAACCGTTCCCTCGCCGAAAATGACATGCTTCGCATCACGGGTTGGTCTGTCCTCGCTATTGTTTGCTGCATTGCATCCAGTGTTCTCTGGCGTCAGTGCCGCAGAGAATTCCAAGAACAAAACATTTTAAATGACCGCTCGCTCAAAGAAAGCATCTTACATGCTCGCGACAAAGTACAGCAGGCAGATTACAGCAAGGTTGTCGATTCGGCAAAAGATACATTTTCATCCGCAAAAGAGCAGATTCATACACATATTCCTGCTTCTTGGGAATGCCCTGCGTGTCATTCTCGTATGACAGCGGAGAAAAAGTTCTGTAGTAATTGTGGCGCAAAACGCCCTGACCCAGTGTATTGTCCGAAGTGTGGACGTCGTCTGACCAATCAAGATGTATTTTGTCCGGACTGCGGAACTCCTCGTCCAAAGAACATGGATGATTCCGAAAACGCATAAGGCTTTTCGTTGACACTCTAACCCTTACCTGCTACCTAAAAAAAGAACCAGTCAATCCTTGACTGGTTCTTTTTAATTCAAACTTCCCGTTCCGTGCTGTTCAAACAATCGCACAATGCGCTGGCGCAGGAGCGGCTGTGTGCGCAGCTCCGGATCGCGCTGCATCAGCGCATCTGCCGCGCTTTTTGCCTGTTCCAGCAGGCATGTATCTCCCGCCAGATCGGCAAATTTCATCGGCGGCAAGCCGTGCTGGCGCGTACCAAAGAAATCGCCTGCACCGCGCATTTCGAGATCTTTTTGTGCGATAGCAAATCCATCTCGCGTGTGTACAAGTGTGCTCAATCGCTCTCGTGCATCAGCACCTTTATCCGCCCCATAAAAGATGCAAAAAGACTGTCTGCTTCCGCGTCCCACACGGCCGCGCAGCTGATGCAGCTGAGACATGCCAAAGCAATCCGCATTTTCCACAACCATCAGCGTCGCATTCGGTACATTGACACCAACCTCAATAACAGTGGTAGAGACGAGAATATCCAAATTTCCCTCGGCAAAATCGCGCATGATTTGCTCTTTTTCTGCGGTTTTCGTGCGTCCATGTACCAATCCAATGCGCCGATGCGGCAAGACGGTTTTGAGCCGCTGTGCCGTCTGCTCGGCACTGTGCCGATGGGTATCTGTCGCTTCGCTGTCCTCGACTAGCGGGCACACGACATAAACCTGCCCGCCCGCGGCACATTGATTGTCAATAAATCGGTCAATGCGAGGGCGTGTTTGTTCTCCGACCGCATACGTCTTAATTCTTTGTCGTCCCGGCGGAAGTTCATCGATAATAGAAACATCCAAATCGCCATAAATCAGCAGCGCCAATGTCCGTGGAATCGGCGTTGCCGACATGACGAGCAAATGCACGTTTTCGCCTTTTTCTGTCAGTGCCGCCCGCTGGTTGACACCAAATCGGTGCTGCTCATCGACAACCGCGACCGCCAAATCATGGAACTGCACCTGTTCACTGAGCACGGCGTGCGTGCCGATGACAATCGACAGCTTGCCAGAGGCGATCTCGTCTACAATTTCTCGTTTTTCTTTCGTGCGCATCGCACTAACCAAGAGACCGCAGGAAATGCCCAGCTTGTGCATCAATGGCTCCAAGGTTTCCCTATGCTGTCGAGCGAGCAGCTCTGTCGGAGCCATGATAACTGCTTGCTTCTCATTTTTTGCAGCCAAATAACACAGTGCCGCCGCAACTATCGTCTTGCCGGAACCGACATCTCCCTGTACCAAGCGGCTGAGCGGTTTCCCCATGGCAATGTCCATCGTGCACGCTTCAATCGCCCGCTGCTGTGCTCCCGTTAAAGCAAACGGCAAGGCGCGATAAAATTCCCGCAAGCTCAAATCGCGCAGTTGTGTTCCCTTCTGCTCTGCCCGTCCGGCGCGCAAAAACCGCATTCCACAGGCAAGCAAAAACAGCTCTTCAAATACCATGCGTTTTCTTGCCCGCTGTGCCTGCTCCATCGTCTGCGGACGATGGATTTCCGCCAGAGCCGTTTTCAGCGGCGGAAACTTCTGCTGGTCTCGAATGTCTTTCGGCAAAAAATCCGGATAATCTGCTGGCAGCGCGCGCAATGCCGCATCGGTAACTTTATACATATCTTTTTGATGCAGACCTGCTGTGAGCGGATACATCGGCAAAATCCGTCCGGTTTTTTCTCCAGCTTGTACCGGCTCAAATTCCGGTGCAATCATGACAAATTGTCTGCCTTCCGCCTGCACTTTTCCGTAAAACGCATATTCTTTCCCGACTTCCAATGCCGCCGATGCGTATTTATTGTTAAAGAAACGCAGAGACATCAGACCGGTCTCATCATAAATGCGGCAAGTCGTGACATCCATGCCTTTGCGAATGTGCGCGGTCTGAGGCTGTGCGCCGACAACGGCATGAACACAGCATTTTTCTCCATCTGTCAGCTCAAAAATCGGCACAACCGCTGTGCGGTCTTCATAGCCGCGCGGGTAGCACTGCACGGCATCTTCCAACGTGTCTATGCCGATTTTATGCAGCAGTTCTGCTTTTTTCGGGCCAATGCCGCGCACAAATTGCACTGCATCTGTCAGCTTCATACCATATAATCCCGCATGACTTTGACCACAACGCCGAGAATGCGCGCGTCATCGCCGGGAATCGGTGCATACGCTTCATTCTCCGGCATGAGCCAAACGTGTCCATCTTTCTTTTCCAGCCGCTTGCAAGTCGCCTCGTCTTCAATTACCGCAACGACAATCTGTCCCTGTTGCGCATAACCCTGTCTGCGCACGACAATGACATCACCGTTTAAAATACCGGCATCAATCATGGAATCGCCTTGAATATGCAGGGCAAAATAACTGCCGCTTCTTCCGTGTAAATCGACATGTAAGATGGCTTCCGCCTGTTCTACTGCCAAAATCGGCTGACCGGCAGCAACCTTGCCCAGCAAAGGCACCGTAGATGTGCCAGTCTGTCCCGCCAGCTTGACGGTTCGCGTCTTGCCCTCACTCTGTTCCAGATACCCCAATTCGCGCAAATGCTTGACATGAGCATGAACAGAGGACGGAGAGCGCAAACCAACCGCTGCTGCGATCTCCCGCACGGCAGGCGGGTATCCCTCGGATGCAGTATATTCTTGAATAAAGCGCAGGATCTGTTTCTGTTTTTCAGAGATCGGACGCATAAGCAGATCTTCCCTTCTTATCATTTCTCTTTCTATTGTACCCAAGAGCCAGATAAAAAGCAAACGCATGTTTGGTTTTTTCCAAAACATTTCGCAAAATTTTGAACGTTATCTGAAAAAGTGATGGATAGTCTATAATATTGCCCGTACAATTTCAAAATCCCCTTGTTCTGAACGTAAAAATAATATAAAATAAGATTGAATAAATTTGCAAGAAAATAAGAATCTGCAACATGGATGATTCTATGTAAATGAGGTTGATTAGAGGAGGAATAGTGATGACGATTAAAGCCGATCTCGGATTTATCAACATCGCGCCAGAGGTTTTGGCTGATATAGCTGGTTACGCAGCCATGAGCTGCTTCGGCGTCAAGGGAATGACCATTCGTTCTGTCTCGGACGGTATCTCGCATCTGCTGCGCAGAGAGAATATGTCCCGCGGTGTGCGCATCACAGAGGCAGAGGACGGCGGCGTCAATATCGATTTGCATCTTGCTGTCGAGCACGGCGTCAATATCGCAACCATCTGCCGTTCGATCATTAGTGAAGTCCGCTACAATGTCGAGAAGATGACGGGCGTTGACGTAAAGAATGTCGATATTTACGTGGACGCAATCCGTGCGGACTAAATAAGGAGGCAAAACGAATTGTCAAAACTGATAGACGGACAGTTGTTCTGTGCCATGATTATCGAGGGCGCACTGTCCATTGAAGAAAAAAAAGACGAAGCAAACGAACTGAACGTTTTTCCGGTGCCGGACGGCGATACAGGCACCAATATGTCGCTGACTATGGCATCTGCCAAGAACGAGATGTCCAAGCAGATTGGCAAGGATATTGACCTGGCAACGGCAAGCAAGCTGACCGCTTCTGCCCTGCTGCGCGGCGCGCGCGGCAACTCCGGCGTCATCCTGTCCCTGCTGTTCCGCGGCATGTCCAAGCATCTCAAGACCTGCAAGGAAGCAACCGGTCAGGATCTGGCGCTCGCGTTGCAGGAAGGCGTACAGGCTGCATACAAGGCAGTCATGAAGCCGGCAGAAGGCACCATTTTGACCGTATCCCGTGTAGCAGCCCAGCATGTCGTTGAGCTGTGCCAATCCAATCCGGAAGCCAGCTGCGGCGATGTTCTGCGTGCAGCACTGGAAAAGGGCCATGAAGCACTGGCAGAGACCACCCATCAGAATCCGGTACTGGAAAAGGCCGGTGTTGTCGATGCTGGCGGCTTTGGCTTCCTGACCGTGCTGGAAGGCATGAGCGATGCATATAACGGCATCCACAAGGAGCGCAAGATTGCGCAGCCGGAACCGGAAGCAAAGAGCGGCGCAACCTTCAGCGACATCAAGGACGAAGATATTACCTTCACCTACTGCACCGAGTTTATCGCAGAACGCCGCGACAAGTCGCGCAATGTACAGCGTCTGCGCTCGTTCCTCAACAGCATTGGTGACAGCTTGGTTGTCGTAGACGATGACGACATCATCAAGGTACATGTACACACCGATCAGCCGAACGAGGCACTGGCTGCCGGACTGAAGTTTGGTCAGCTGCTCACGGTAAAGATTGAAAACATGCGTCAGCAGCATTCCGCTAAGATTGTCGAAGAAGCTGCCGGACTGGAAAGCAAGGCGCGCAAGATCGCAGAGCCGGAAAAGAAATACGGCTTTGTCTCTGTCGCTGCCGGTGACGGTCTGGTCAATGTATTTAAGGATCTCGGCGTCGATGAGATGGTACAGGGCGGTCAGACCATGAACCCGTCCACCGATGACATTCTGCACGCGATTGATGCCGTTCCGGCAGAGATTGTCTATGTCCTGCCGAACAACAAGAACATCATCATGGCAGCAGAGCAGGCCGTTCCGCTGTGCGAGAAAAAGACGGTTGTCATCATTCCGACCAAGAACATTCCGCAGGGCATTTCCGCTCTGCTGTCCTTTGACGAGAGCGCCGATCTGGACGAAAATCGTGAAGCCATGCTGGATGCAGCTGCTAACGTTCGTGCCGGTCAGATCACCTATGCTGCCCGCAATTCCGATTTTGACGGCAAGAAGATCAAGGAAGGCGAATATCTCGCTCTGGTTGAATCCAAGCTGTGCGCAAACAGCCGCAAGCTGGATGATGCTGTCAAGAAGATGCTGCGTGAAATGTGCAAAAAGGATACCGCTTTTGTCAACATCATCTATGGTGCAGACATGACCGAAGAGGACGCAGCCCGCGTCGAGAAGATGGTACGCCGCGATTCTCCGGACGCAGAAGTGACCATCATCAATGGCGGTCAGCCGGTATACTATTTTATTGTTTCAGCAGAAGGTTAATCCATGTCTATCTTTGATATTTTTGCAAAGCTGGAGCAGGAGCAGAAAAACAAGCCTGCTGCCCAGTCCATCGACTGGTTGGTTGTCGGTCTCGGCAATCCCGGTAAAAAATACGAAAACAATCGTCACAACACCGGCTTCCGCGTGATGGACGCGCTTTGCAGCAAGCACAATGTGCGCTGCGACCGCGCAAAATTCCATGCGCTGACCGGAGAAGCGGTTCTCGGCGGACATCGTTGTCTGCTGATGAAGCCGCAGACCTTTATGAATGCTTCAGGCGACGCTGTAGCAGAAGCCGCGGATTTTTATAAAATCCCGCCGGAGCATGTGCTCATCATTTTTGATGACATTTCTCTGCCGGTCGGTTCCCTTCGCATTCGTCCGAAAGGCTCTGCCGGTGGACAAAACGGCGTTAAGAGCATCATCGCCATGCTGGGTTCGGAACAGTTCCCACGCATCAAGGTCGGCGTCGGCGCAAAGCCGCATCCTGACTATGATTTGGCAGACTGGGTTCTGTCCAACGTCACAGAGGAAGAGATGCCTGCAATGAATGACGCTGTTGACCGCGCGGTTCTCGCCGTTTCCGAACTGATTGAAAACGGTGTACCTGCCGCCACGCAGAAATACAACGGCAAGCAGAAACAGCCGGAATCGCACAAATAAATTTCTGCTCCCATCCGCCATTTCTTAAGAATTCTTAAGCTTTGTGAATATTTCTTGCAGTTTTTGTGTCCTTCTGCTATAGTGGGAACATACAAAACTTCCAGTGGCGGTATCAGGAGCGATAAGTTTTCGGATACTTCCAAAAGAGAAACTGCCTTACGGCGGTTTCTTTTTTGGTTGACAGGATATAGCTTCTCCTGTATACTTTTGCTACAAAAAAACAAGAAACTTTGGCCGTACAAGCCCTCAGCCTTCCTCTTTGAGGAAGGTGGCGCGGCGTCAGCCGTGACGGAAGGAGCAACCCGCGAACAAACACGCATGAGAGTAAATCAAATACATATTTTTACTCTGAAAAAACTCCCTCAATCATTTGCAAAGCAAATGACAGCTCCCTCAAAGAGGGCGCCTTGGCTCTCCCTTCGGGAGAGCTGGATTGCCGCAGAGCGGCAAGACTGAGAGAGCTGATTTCTATAAGTTCGTATCAGGCAAATCTGAGAAAGACTATAGCTGGTACAAGCCCTCTCTGTCGCTGCGCGACATCTCTCCCGGAGGGAGAGACAAGTTAGACTGTGCGTTCAATATAGTTATTACACAAAAAGGAAAATCATATGGGTGAAGCAAAGCGCAAACGCGAACAACAGGGAAAACTGGATAAAAGATTGCGTTACAGTCATCGAGTGCAAAAAGAATTACGTCCTCTTGGAGCTTTCCTAACGCTCTGTGATGTTTTTCTCGCTTTTGGTGCGGTATGGCACACTGAATATGATAAAATTTGGCTTGCGCTATGCATGATCGCTTATCTGATTACTTTTCTAATCTATACTTGTTTTCCGCAGTATTTTCTCTTATGTGATTCTGATGTACGTGCACGTCCCCGACAGTCCATGATTTCGCTGTACATTCCTGTGATATGTCTTTTCATTGCTATCACCACACAAGACGGCATAGATTATGAACTCAACACAAGATTTTTTCTACTCGGTTCAATCGTAAGCAGTATCTTACTTGTTGCTTTTTTTGTTCGCACACGGTTCTTTCACAGCCCCGCTTTTTCCCAAATTCTTGTTATCGTTTTTATTATATGCTCTGGCTTTTCTTTAATCAGCGGTGCAAATTATGTTTTAGATCATAATCCACCGACAAAAGTCTTATCCGGAACCATTCAGGATAAAGAGAAAAGTTCCACAAGATACGATACATCGTATGATATATACGTAATGGCACAAACGGAATATTTTCATTTCACCGTTCGCAGAGAGTATTACGATCAAGTCATGATTGGAGATAAGATTGCTATCTCTATGCACTCCGGCGGACTAGGCATCCCGTTTGTGGACATTGTCAAGGATTAAAATCAAGCCAAATCACAAAAAAATGCCAGTTCCGGAATGTTCCGGTTCTGGCATTTTTCTTACTCTTCCAGCGGGTTGACATGAACCATGATGTGCTTGACCTTTGGGAAGTTTTGTTCAATGGCATTGTGCACACTCTGTGCCGTTTCATGTGCCTTTTCCAGCGTTTCTTGTGCGTCAGCGGCAATTTCTACATCGACATAGATTTTATTGCCGAACTCACGGGTGCGCAGCAGATCCAAATGCAGGACTCCCGGCTGCTGTTCAATGCAGGTGCGGATTTTCTGTTCCAACTCCGGCTCACACGCATGATCGACCATTTTATTGGTTGCATCCAAGAAAATTTGAATGGCTGCCTTGGCAATAAATATACAGATAATCAAGCTGGCAACCGGATCGAGCACCGGATAGCCCATGCGGGCACCAAAGATACCGAGCAATGCGCCGATAGACGACAGCGCATCCGAACGATGATGCCATGCGTCCGCCATCAAGGCA
>NZ_JBNMHC010000011.1:0-16962 GCF_050872565.1 Butyricicoccus sp.
TAAATGCAGACAGAACCACGCTGAGAAGCACCCTTCTCCAGGAAGTAGATGCCGACACGGTCGCCGCCGCGAACAATCTTAGACGTGTCTACGCCAAAGTAACGCAGGCTGTTTACTGCTGCCTGACCAATTGCGTGCTTCGGCAGCTTGGTGACAAAGGATACGTCCATGCCGTAGTTTGCCAGGGATACAGCGACATTTGCTTCGCCGCCGCCAAAAGTTGCCTGCATCTGATCATTCTGGAAAAAACGATAATATCCATTCGGAGCAAGGCGAAGCATCAGTTCGCCGAAAGTTACTACCTTAGCCATTATGCACGTGCCTCCTTTACAATTTCACGGGACTGCTTGCACAGATCAATGATTTCGTCCCACTTCTGGTTGTCGATCAGGTTTGCGGATACCATATAAGAGCCGCCACATGCTGCGATGATCGGGCTGCTCAGGTACTCCTTCAGGTTCTTCAGGGAAACACCGCCGGTCGGCATAACCTTGAACATCGGGAACGGAGCGCTCATTGCCTTGATCTTTGCCAGACCGCCGGACTGCTCTGCCGGGAAGAACTTCAGAACTTCCAGACCGTACTTCAGTGCGGTGTGGTAATCGGTCGGAGTGGTGCATCCCGGATAAATGGCGATGTTCTTCTCCTGTGCGTACTTCACCAGATCCTCGTCCATGCCCGGTGTTACGATGAACTGTGCGCCTGCTGCCATAGCCTCATCGATCTGTGCGGTCGTTGTTACCGTGCCTGCACCAACGATCATATCCGGACAGGTTTCCTTCATGGTCTTGATAGCAAGCGGTGCGCCTGCTGCGCGGAAGGTAACTTCTGCTACCGGTACACCGCCCTCACACAGAGCCTTTGCCAGCGGAGCTGCGTCACGCTCCGGATTGTTCAGCTTGATAACCGGTACAACGCCGATTTCGGAAATTGCCTGATTCATTGCGTTCATTTGATTGAATCCTCCCTAATTATTTTCTATCATGATGAATTTTCATTATACTCCTAAGCATAAACGACTGCTTCATTCCACCCAGACCGTCCCACTCACGGCCTGGGTGGTTTGGTTTTGTCGTTCTTACTTGGTCTCTAACGGAAATCCAAAGTAGTTTACAGCATTGTTATACGAAATGCCCTTGACGATGGTTCCCAGCTTGTTCATGTCCTTCGGATACTCGCCGTTTTCTACCCAGCTGCCCAGCAGCTCGCACAGAATGCGGCGGAAATACTCATGTCTCGGATAGGACAGGAAGCTTCTGGAGTCAGTCAGCATACCAATGAAGTTGCCCAACAGACCCAGATTTGCCAGAGAAGTCATCTGCTTCATCATGCCGGTCTTGTTGTCATTGAACCACCAAGCACTGCCCTGCTGGATCTTGCCAACAGCATCCGAATTCTGGAAGCAGCCCAGAATGGTACCAATTGCTTCGTCATCGTTCGGGTTCAGGCTGTAAATAATGGTCTTCGGCAGCTTGCCGGTCTCATTCAGTGCATTCAAGAAGTCTGCAGTCTGGCTGGACGGTGCATAGTTATTGATGCAGTCGTAACCGGTATCCGGACCCAGCTTGTTGTACATGCCGGTGTTGTTGTCGCGCTTGCAGCCGTAATGCAGCTGCATTGCCCAACCAAGACGTGCATATTCTGCACCGACTGCCAGCATAAATGCAGTCTTAAACTTCAGCTCGTCCTCGCGGGTGATGGTCTCGCCTGCCAGACGCTTAGCAAAGATTGCTTCGATCTCTTCCTCGCTTGCCGGAACATACATAACGTACTCCAGCGCATGGTCAGATGCACGGCAGCCCATGGAATCAAAGAATGCCATACGCTTGTTGAGTGCTTCCTTCAGGTCAGCAAAAGAAGTAATCTTCATCTCAGCAGCTTCGCCCAGCGTTGCCAGATATTCCAGATATTCCGGCTTCTCCAGGTTCATTGCCTTGTCCGGACGCCATGCCGGCAGTACCTGCACATCAAAGCTGTCGTCTGCTGCGATAACCTTATGCCACTTGAGGTCATCTGCCGGATCATCCGTCGTACAAATCAGGGTGACACCGGACTGACGAATCAGGTTGCGCACGCTCATCTCCGGCTGCTTCAACTTCTCATTGCACAGATTCCAAACTTCTTCTGCGGTATCTGCGCCGAGTACGCCGTGATAGCCAAAGTAACGCTGCAATTCCAGATGGCTCCAATGGAACAGTGGGTTGCCGATTGCCTTGTCCAGGGTCTCTGCCCACTTCTGGAACTTTTCGCGGTCGGATGCACCGCCGGTGATGTAGTATTCGTCTACACCATTCGAGCGCATCTGGCGCCACTTGTAGTGGTCACCACCCAGCCAAACCTGGGTGATGTTTTCAAACTGTCTGTTCTCCGCGATTTCCTGCGGATTGATATGGCAGTGATAGTCCAAAATCGGAGTCTTTTCTGCATAAGTATGAAACAGTTCCTGTGCCGTATCGGTGCTCAGCAGAAACTCAGAATCCATAAATGCTTTCATTGTCTGTCATCGTCCTTTCTATTATACGTAACCCATCAGGCTCGGCAGCCACAGAGACAGCTGCGGGATGTAGGTAACAAGCAGAAGTACAATAAAGATTGCTGCGAAGTAAACCAGTAGCTGACGGATAACCGTCTCAATCTTTACGCCGCCAACCTTAACACCGACGAACAGTGTCGTGCCAACCGGCGGAGTAATGGTGCCAATGCAAAGGTTGAAGATCATCATGATACCGAAGTGGATCATGTTCATGCCCAGTGCCTCACAGATCGGCAGGAAGATCGGGGTGAAGATCAGAACTGCCGGTGTCATATCCATGAAGGTACCAACAACCAACAGGATGATGTTGATGAGCAGCAGGATGACAATCTTGCTGTCGCTGATTGCCAGCATACCAGCGGAAACAACTTCCGGAATGTTTGTGAACGCCATAACCCAAGACATGATGCCGGATACACCGATCAGGAAGATGATAATACCGGTCATTTCTGCACTTTCGATGAAGATCTTCGGCAGATCCTTGAGCTTAATCGACTTATAAAATACCAGAGAGAGAACCAAGCTGTATACAACGGCAACAACAGAGCCTTCTGTTGCGGTGAAGATACCAGCGATGATACCGCCGATTACGATGATAATCAGCAGCAGGCACGGAAGCGCCTGAAGGAAGATCTTGAGTGCTTCGCCAGCGGTATACTTGGTGGTGCTGCGGTAGCCGCGCTTCTTTGCCATGAAGTATACAACTGCCATACAAGCGAGACCCCACAGGATGCCCGGAATATAGCCTGCCATGAACAGTGCTGCAACCGATGCGCCGCCGGATACCAGAGAGAACGTAATCATAACGTTGCTCGGCGGAATCAGCAGACCGGTCGGAGCGGTTGCTACGTTTACTGCCGCGGAGAAGCTCGGGTCATAGCCCTCTTCCTTCTCGATCGGGCCAATGATAGAGCCCATTGCGGATGCTGCGGCGGTACCGGAACCGGAAATTGCGCCGAACAGCATGTTAGCCAGAATATTGGTCTGTGCCAAAGCACCCGGCGTGCGGCCGGTGATAACCTTAGCGAGGTTGATAATACGAATGGCGATACCGCCCTTATTCATAATGTTGCCTGCCAAAATGAAGAATGGAATCGCAAGCAAGCTAAAGACGGAAATACCCGAAAAGATTCGCTGTGCACCGGTCAAAACTGCAACATCAAAGTCCATGATAGGCAGAATGGCACATACGGAGGAAACGCCAAGTGCAACGGCAATCGGTACGCCGGCAATCAGCATGATAATCAGCGTGATTAAAATAATCAGGCCGCATAAAATAGCAGTACTCATTGTTTATTTCTCCTTTCTATGTGTCACTCTTCTACTTCGCAGTCTTCCTGCTTGGTACCGTGCCACAGGTCAATGATATTCAGAATACCATAGACGAAAATCAGGACGCCGGAGATCGGCAGAATGGCATATACAATGCCCATCGGGATACCCAGAGATGCAGTGCTCTGCGTCATAGTCAGCTTCATGATGGATACGCCGCCGAAAATCATGATGCAGCCCACCATTGCCATGACAAGCAGCTCAATGACGATTTCCAGAATCTTCTTCGGTGTTCCCTGAATCTTATCTGCGAGGAAGCCCATACGCATGTGGTCGCGCTTGCCGAATACATAAGCAGCAGCAAGCAGTGCCATCCACGTAAAGCTGTAAGTCAGCAGTTCTTCCGAAACCGTACTCGGGCTGTTGAAGAAGTATCGGGTTACGATCTGATAGGTACCAACGCATACCATGAAGGCAAAAACGATGCCGCACGCATAGCTCAGGACAGTATCAATGCCCTTCCGAATTGATGTAAGTGCTTTCATTTAGTTGTCACCTTTCCCCTCATACTTCGCGTTGAACGTCTGGATATGCTCATACAGATCCTTGATGTCCGGATTCTCTTCCAGCATTTCCTTCTGTACGTCCTTGACAGCTTCCTTGAACGGCTGTACATCGACATCAACAAAGGTAACGCCCATGTCTTCCTGTGCAATCTTCTTTGCTTCTTCTACCTGCTTGCTCCACTCTTCACGCTCTACCTCGGTAGACAGAGCAGCAGCTTCCTTGAACACCTTCATCTCGTCATCGGACAGCTCGTTCAGGAACTTCAGGTTGCCAACCAGTACGTCCGGAACCATCTGGTGACGGTTGTAGGAGTAGTACTTGGCTACTTCGCCGTGCTTGTTGTTGGTCAGAGCCAGCTCGTTGTTCTCTGCGCCATCGATAACGCCCTGCTGAATCGCAGTGTATACTTCGCCGAAGCTCATCGGAGAAGCAGCTGCGCCGAATGCATTTGCCATCTTGATGCTTGCCGGGCTCTCCTGTACACGGATCTTCAGACCCTTCAGGTCTTCCGGCTTCTCAATCTTCTTCTTTGCATAGAAGCTACGAGAACCAACATCGTACCAAGTCAGAACGCGGAAACCAGCTTCGTCGGTAGACTCATATACCTTATCCATATAGTCGGTATCCATCATAGCTGCATGATACGCTTCCTCAGAAGTGAACAGGTACGGCATACTGAATACTTCGTATATATCAGCAAAATTTTCCAGATTCGGTGTGCCAACCAGGGTAAAGTCAATCGCACCGGTCTGTGTCAGCTCGATTGCCTTTTTCTGAGAACCGAGCAGTTCGTTCGGATAAATCTGAACCTCATATTTGTCTCCGAGGTTCTCTTCTACATATTCCTTAAATTTCAGAAGTCCCAGATGCTCCGGGTGAGTTTCTGACTGAGAATGTGCAATTCTAATAATTTTCTTTCCATTTCCCACGGAGCTACAGCCTGTGAGTGCAAGACAGCTGACGCTGAACATGCACAGGCACAGCACGAGGGCAATCCATTTTTTCATACGTTTCATCTGATGGATTTCTCCTTCCCATCTTCGCAAAAGCTTTAGAAATCCGTAGTCTCCCGCCGGATTAAAAATCCATTTGCATATACTTTGCTGCGAATCTCTCGATTCTTCAGCCGAAGCATCATTGAATCAATGATGATCTTGCAAAGGCGGTCGCCACGGCTGTCAACAGTTGACAATTCTGGGTCACAGCAGACAGACAGCTCGGAATTGTTGTATCCAATGATGCTGATGTCGCGCGGTACAGACAAATTGCGCTTTTTCGCGTACTTGAGTGCACCAACCGCCAGACCGTCTTCTGTCGCGAAGACTGCGTCAAACATCAAATCATTTCTGGAGAGAAGCAGATCCCGTGCTTTGTCAATCTTGTTCTCTACGTAAACGCACATAGAGTCTTTGACTGATAAGCCGGCATCTTTCAGCGCCTGCTTATATCCACGCAGCTTCTGGGTGGCACTGTACGAATGCGAATCACTCAAAAACAGGACTTCCTCCCGTCCCGACTGAAGCAATTCAGTGACTGCCATATATGCTGCCTGAAAATCATTGCACAGTGCACAATAGATGTTCTCTCCTTGGATGCAGCCATTCATCATAAAGACTGGAACTTGCTTTGCTGCTTCCCGAATGTACTCTACCTTCTCGGAATTCTCATCATCCTCTGCATAGCTGGAACCGATGAGCACCAATGCGTCAATTCTCTTCTGTAAAATCGAATGGACGGCGACATGACGCTCTTCGATGTCGTAACCGCTGCAATATAGGATACAATTATAACCATGCTCCTTGAGATTCTGCTCTAAATAGGCAACCGCTCTCGCCATGTATGCGTCCGCAATATCAGGACACATCAGTCCGACTGTCTTCATAGAATTGAGACCTAAGCCTCGCGCGAATACATTCGGTGTGTAATCATTTTCCTCCATCACCTTGCGTACACGCTGTTTGGTCTTCTCACTGACCATAGGGCTGTCGTTGACAACTCTTGATACAGTAGCGATTGAAACGCCTGCGAGTTCTGCGATGTCATAAATATTCATTGTCAAAACCTCCGGAAATCGTTATGTAAGCTCTTACAACATAAGTTTACATGGTTTTTACGGATATGGCAATGCACGTTTTCGCTAATAACATCCTCCATTTTTTGTATGTATTTTACAAAAAGCCTATTCAAAAAGGAAAATTTTCAAAAATGGGTTGACATTTTTTGGCGGTAGGCGTATCTTGAATGTAAGCTCTTACAAAACCGGAATTCGCAACGAAACAACCCACATTTTGAAGAAACCGCAACTTTTGTAAAACATAATATATCTATAATATATTTCTTATATATTACGTCGTTATATCCGCATTTTACTATTTTGTAGTTTTTTCAGCAAAGAGGAGAGACACTCATCTTGAAAACGTATTTAAAGATCCATCCGGATGACCTCGTTGCCGTCGCACTGGCTCCGCTTTCTGCCGGAACCGTTGTTGAGATCCAAGATCAGACCGTAACATTAAAAGAGGACATCCCTCAGGGACACAAATTCGCACTAGTCGATATCCGTGCCGGAAAGCCAGTGATCAAGTATGGCTCTCCAATCGGAGTTGCAAAAGAAGACATCCCATGCGGTGCATGGGTGCACACGCACAACATTAAGACAGGTCTGGGAGACCTCCTGACGTATACCTACGAACCCAACGGTATGCCGGTGACACCGACGAATGAACTGTATTTTCAGGGCTATCGCCGTGAAAACGGCAAAGTGGGCGTACGAAATGAAATCTGGATTATCCCGACGGTTGGCTGTGTAAATAATGTTGCCGGTGCCATCGAGCGCCGCGCACAGGCACTCAAGACCGACCACATCGACAGCATCGCCGCTTTCCCGCATCCGTATGGCTGCTCGCAGATGGGCGACGATCAGGAGAACACCAGAAAGATTCTCGCAGACCTGATTCAGCATCCGAACGCTGGCGGCGTTCTCGTCTTAGGACTCGGCTGTGAAAACAGCAATATCGACGTACTCAAGCCGTACATCGGTGATTACGATGAAAAGCGCGTCAAGTTCCTCGTCTGTCAGGAATCCGAAGACGAAATTGAAGATGCACTCAAGCTCATCGAAGAGCTGGTACAGTATGCAGACGGCTTTACCCGTGAACCAGTCAGCTGCAGCGAGCTGGTCATCGGCATGAAGTGCGGCGGCTCGGACGGTCTGTCCGGCATCACTGCCAACCCGACTGTCGGCGGCTTTTCCGATCTGCTCATCTCCAAGGGCGGTACAACCATCCTGACCGAAGTACCGGAAATGTTCGGTGCTGAGACCATTTTGATGAATCGCTGTGAAAACGAGAAGATCTTCTCCGAAACCGTCGATCTCATCAATGACTTTAAGAATTATTTCAAGCGACACGATCAGACCATTTATGAAAATCCGTCTCCTGGCAACAAAAAGGGCGGCATCTCTACTTTGGAAGATAAGTCTCTTGGCTGCACACAGAAGTCCGGCAGTGCCCCGGTTGTCGACGTTCTGTCCTATGGTGAGCGCGTAACGACCCACGGTCTCAATCTGCTCAGTGCACCGGGAAATGATTTGGTCGCTTCGACTGCACTTGCTGCTGCTGGCGCACACATCGTCCTGTTCACAACAGGCCGCGGCACACCGTTTGCCTCCCCTGTTCCGACGATGAAGATTTCCAGCAACTCCGCACTGGCATCCAAGAAAAACAATTGGATTGACTTCAACTGCGGCGTGCTGACAGAAGATACAACATTAGAGCAGCTCAGTGCACAATTGTTTGACTATGTAATGGAAGTTGCTTCCGGCAGCCCGGTAAAATCCGAGCAGGCTGGATTCCATGACATGGCAATCTTTAAGCAGGGCGTCACCCTGTAAGAACGAAACATACAGAAAGAGA
This sequence comes from Butyricicoccus sp., assembly GCF_050872565.1. GTDB lineage: Bacteria > Bacillota > Clostridia > Oscillospirales > Butyricicoccaceae > Butyricicoccus_A. The sequence goes on from NZ_JBNMHC010000011.1 coordinate 8,287, forward strand.
GGATATTATCATGAAGCATCTGTCTTATCAGACATTAAAAGAATCCGGCTACGATGGATATGTGCTGGAAAATGCACCGGAACGCATTCTGCAGTTCGGTGAAGGCAATTTCATGCGTGCATTTGTTGATTACTTCATCGACATGATGAATGAGCACGCAGGCTTCAACTCCAAGGTTGTTCTGGTACAGCCGATCGCTACCCCGCCGGGAGCATTCGACCTGGCAAAGGTTATCAACGATCAGGACGGTCTGTACACGCTGTACCTTCGCGGTTTTGAAAACGGTGAGAAGGTCAACCAGAAGCGCGTGATTTCTTGTGTTAGCCGCTGCCTGAATAGCTATGCAGATTACGAAGCTGTCATGGCATGTGCCGACAATCCGGAGCTGCGTTTCATCACCTGCAACACCACAGAGGCTGGTATCGCATATGATGAGTCCTGCCAGTTCACCGAGACTCCGCCGTCTACCTATCCGGCAAAGCTGACCCAGTTCCTGTACCGCCGTTTCCAGAAGTTCGGCACCCAGCCGGGCAAGGGCTTCATCATTCTCGCTTGCGAGCTGATTGATGACAACGGCAAGGAGCTTGAGAAGTGCGTGATGCGCTATGCTCGTCAGTGGAACCTGGGTGAGGACTTCATCCAGTGGATCGAGAAGGAAAATACCTTCTGCTCTACGCTGGTAGACCGCATTGTAACCGGTTATCCGCGCGCAGAGGCTGACAAAATCAACGAAGAGAACGGCTATGTCGATCAGGTACTGGACACCGGCGAAATCTTTGGCTTCTGGGTCATCGAGGGTCCGCAGTCCATTCATGACGAGATTCCGTTTGCAAAGGCTGGTCTGCCGGTTCTGATTACCGAAAACCACAAGCCGTACAAGCAGCGCAAGGTTCGCATTCTGAACGGCGCACACACCTCTATGGTACTCGGCGCATATCTCGCAGGTCAGGATATTGTCCGCGACTGTATGCATGACGATGTCATCTGTGGCTTTATGAACAAGACCATCTATGACGAAATCATCCCGACGCTGACTCTGCCGGAGGATGAACTGAAGGACTTTGCTCATTCTGTTACCGAGCGCTTCAAGAACCCGTTCATCGATCATGCTCTGCTGGCAATCTCGCTGAACTCTACTTCTAAGTGGAAGGCTCGCGTTATGCCGTCCTTCCTCGGTTATGTAAAGAACACCGGCACCCTGCCGAAGTGCATCACCGCTTCGTTTGCCTTCTATATTGCTTTCTATCATGGCACTCGCCTGGAAAATGAAGGTCTGATCGGCAAGCGTGAAGGCAACGAATACACCATCAAGGACGATCCGAGCATTCTGGCATTCTATGCAGAGCACAAGGATGACGACAATGCAACACTGGCACACGCTGTCATGACCAACACCGATTTCTGGGGTCAGGACCTGACAGAAGTTCCGGGCTTCGAGCAGGCAGTCGTTGCTTATCTTGATGAGATCGATGCAAAGGGAACCTACGAAGTGATGAAGGAACTGCTGTAATCGCAGAATCCTCTGACAATCACATAACCTCACAATTTCACTTAATTTTACCTATACCTACCTTATTTTTTTAACTCTCCTTATTGCATTCCTCGTGCGGCCGACATCCTTTCTCCGGCCGCACGGGGAACACACATCACACATAGTAATTTTTAAATTCGCTAACATCCATATCTAATTCTCTATTCCAAAAGCCCGCAGCCAGTTCTCCTTTGGCTGCGGGCTTTGTCATGTATTGATACTTTTTATTCCAGCAAATCGGCATTCCATTCTGTCTGAATGCGCTGATACAAACTGTTCCAATTTTGAGACTCTCGAATGTTGGAAATCTTTATTTTGTCCTGCTTGTCAGTCAGTTTCCATGCACGAAATACCTTGGGCGGTTTGAGATACAGCGCTGTTTCCTTTATCCGGCGTGCAGAAATCGGCAATATTTTAGTATATTCTCTGTGTGCATAGGGATAATAGACAATTCCTGTCGTTTCATAACGCGCTGGATCGATGCCGCAGAAGGCAACGCTATGCGGTTCCAGCGTTTCTGCATTTTCTTTTACACAGGCAGCAAGCGCCTGCATCAGCTCGCACTCCGTCTGCTCTGCCCTGTGCAAAAGCCGCTCAGTTTCTTCTCCGTGCAAATCCCATGTAAATGGCTTTTCTGAAGAAAAATACGTGATATAATCCGAAGATTGAAAAATGTTGAGCAGAACAGCTGTCCATTCCGGCAGATAATACCATACGCTTCGTTCCGCAGCTTCAAACGCCATGCCGAGCAGGCGATGATGCTTGATGCGCGCTAAGATATTTTTCTTTTTCAGACACAAGAAAAATATATCGTCTTCTCCTCCATGGCAATCTGCTCTCGTGAGCAACTCGCGCAGGGCTGCACATTCCTTTGCTTGCATCCAAGTATTTTCCGTGTCCATGCCAAAGGCAAACAAACTGCCTGTGATATAGTTTGTCATTTTGCTTCCCTCCAGCCCTGTTCGTTCATGTACTCTCGCAGCGTCTGTGCTGCCTGCTGCATTTTTTTAACCGGATAGCCGCTTTGCGTCATGGCAATGCATTCGCTGCGCACCATGCTCTGTTTGTCATGCTTACAATCAATGGCTTCCATCCAAGCCTGTTTATCTGTTTTTTCTATATGACAAATGATTTTATACTCCTGCTGTCTCTGTGCGGGATTCCAAATCTCCCGCCCGTGATAGGTCAAAGGCTGTTCCAGATGAATGCCATCCTGTTCAATAGTGAAAGAACGTATCGTATCTGATTTCCCAGTCATATCGCGCAAAGAGATCTTTCCCGGCAAAGACTTCGGCACGGAATCCAGCAGCGATTGTACCGCCTGTTCCGGTGTCAGCATCGCCACGGTTTCCTCCTGTATTACTTGAGTATACCAGCTATCGGTTTTGTTCCACAGCCCAGCCGCCAAAGCAACAACCGTCTGCCAATCTCGGCGAATATCGGTGCAAGAGCCATACAAGCCTTCTGCGCACCGAATTTCTCTGCCATATTGATCCTGTTTTCCCGTCAATAAAATACGAAACATCAGGACATCTTTTGCCGTTACAACAACATAAACTGTGTCGTTTATCTTTCCGTTTTGTGCTTCCAGACGCTTTTGCCGAAAGCATTGCATGGCCTGCTCCGACATCTGCGGAAGCGGCGCAATATTGCGGTAATCGGAAAATTTTGTTCGACTATTGAACACCGTATACCATTTCATAACTCCGCTTCCTTTCTCATCGGTGAAACCATGATTTGACCTTAGATGTGAAATCTCGTACCGTATTCATAATCTCATCCTGACTGTACGATTCCCCTGTCTCCTCATCGGTATCTGTCCGTTCAAAAAATGTATTCGATCGTTCATGCAAAATATAGCTGCCGTTCGGCGCATTGAGTAAATGTTCCAAATGATTCTGCAAATACTGTGCGGTCTCCCGATACAGCCTCCATTTGTCTTCCTGTTCTTTGCGGCTGATCTTATTTACCGCGGCGCGCTGTTCTCGGTTCAGCTGTTCTGTGTTGTAGGTCTCCGCACTGTCATCGATTTTATTCGTTGCACGATACTGCAGTTCAGACATCAGGCCATACAAAAACGCCAAATCAAATCCATACGGCTGCATTCCACAGTTTGGATCCAATGTGGATTCGTATCTGCCAAAATCCTCTCGCCGTGTATATGAATTTCCATTGCCGCAAGCGGATGTCGGTACAATAGCGAACGGCCAATTGTTCTGCTCACATACGCGAACAATCGGGCTGAATACCGTCGCAGCACGCGCCATCAAACCACAAAAATCATCTGCCGCCAATTCTTCCGGAATCAGATTGGAATCACACTTGGTCAGCATGAGAATCACCGTGCGCTGTCTGCGCGTAAACTCGCTGTCTTTTGTTTCTACATAGGCCATAAAAATATCATCAATGTCTCGTGCAAGAGCCTCTTGAATCTTGTCCAACGAGCCATTGGGACCTGTTTGCTCGGATAAAATATTGGCATCCGCCAACAGCATCAAAACGTCCGAACTCAGAATCGTATTCATGAGATTTTCCGCGTTCATTTTGCGCTCATAATCGACATCATCCCGCATACCGCTCGCAATGGTTTGTACAATGCCGCCCGCGTAGTCGCGAATCGGTACGTTCAAAATCGGCCATGTCGGCAAGCCCTGCCGATACCCAACACATACGGCAAGCGGCAGCTCCCACACACCTTCTGTACCGGAACAAGTAAATTGGTCTCTGGTCTCCGGCGCATAATTGCGGATAAAATGCGTATTTTGCAGCTTTTCCTGTGGTGTATCACCAGTTGCTGTTAAATAGATCTTATGGTCAGATTTTTCTCGCTCCATCATGTAAAAGAGCGATTTACACGCATGGGTTTTTCCTGTACCGGAAAGACCCAGCATGGTAAACATAATACTACTCATATATTTAACCCCTTTGTGTTGTTAGTCTCTGTGCTGCACGAGAAAATTGACATTATATCGTTCTACTGCAGAGAAATTTGCCTGCGCCTCTGCCATGGTCGACACGCTCGGATGATACCAGCTCTTTTGCGAAAAATATTCCTGTATTGAAGGATTCGAGGCAAAATCATAGCCATTTTTCGCATAAATTTCATTGATTGCCAATTGAATGGTTTCTTTATCCATGCCTGCAATGTCTTCTTCGGTCAGTTCGCGAGCACCCGATGCAGGCAATACATATCGTTTACTGCCCAGCTGCAAGTCGGAAAGCTGTGGAAACAAACTCTTCGCATAGTTCTGCACGCCCGGCAAGCCATCAGAAACATCATATATCCAGAGAGAATCTGTATCACCGCTGTTCTGACTCCACATGCTGATGCGCGGCACCGCCTGCAATCCTATCGTCAGAGCAATTGACGCCAATACGCACAGCAGCTTGAGCCGATTGCACCGACTTTTCTGTTTGCGCAGCGGCACATCATATGTTGTCACAATGAGGTCTCCGCTGACAAGATTGCGATAAGTTCTCACTTTTTTCTCTCGATCATCGCGCACCAGCATGACATTCTCTGTGTCATCCAAGATTTCTTGCGGAAACGCTTTTGGCGCAAGGGCGAATCGTTCCCACAGAATATCCTTGCGTTTCCAGCTTCCAACATATCGATACGCTGTATACAATGCAACAGCCAGCAAGAGGATAAACACCCATGAGCCATACGCCTGTATCAACCGCCGCGACCATCGGAGATTGAATCCAATATTTAGGCATCCCGCAAAAGCAATGACTGCAAAGACAAGCGATGTGCAAATGCGGCGAATATGATCCAACAATTTTTTCATATATGTTGACCCCACAGAATATCTCGTTCTCCTTTCGACTTCTTTATTACCCAAGAATTGTCATTCTCATTGTATCATGGCACTATACGGTTGTCTATGGTTGTAATTTTGAAAAAAACGTGAACTTTCTGTCACCAAATCGTAATTTCACCGCGTTTTTCAGCTTTCTTGTGTATATTTTTTAAAATGTATATCTATTTATATCATTGTGTGCTATAATAAGCAAATATCCCAGTATCTTTACAGAAAGGAGCGCAAGTTTATGAAAGAGCGACAACGATTTTTTAGCCGCATCAATCGTATTTTTCTCATGCTTTGCGGGCCGCTCAGCATCGCGCTTGCTGTATATTATTTGTTCACCGTCAATGTAACACATTGTTTATTATCTCTTTTGACGCTGATTTGGCTGCTTATTCCGTATGGCATTCAGCACATTCATCCCTTTCGTCCGGGACAGTTTATGCTGTTTTCCTATTATCTTTTTATCTTGAGCAGCTACATCTTTGGACAGGTTTTATCACTGAATATCCGATTTTCCATATATGACGCAATAGTTCATGGATACGGCGGATTGTTTTTCTGCTTATTGGCAGCCAGCATTTTCTGTTTTCACACGAAAATACGCCCCGGTACAGGGAATTATTTTTTCAGTCTGACATTTTGCCTCTGTTTTTCCCTTGCTGTCTTTACACTTTTGGAGCTGATGCAAATCTTTTACTGCGTACACATGATACATATGCAGTATACTTTGCAAACTTCATTATTTCATATCTTTTCCTGGCTGCTCGGCATCGTATTGTTTGTCGTGCTGACAGCACTCAATCGCTTCAAGCACATGCATACGTATCTGTTATACATGTATGAAGATTTCTGTGTGCTCAACATCAAATCCTCTGTAGAGATTGTCCCATAATATTTTGAACAGTCGGCATATTTGCCGGCTGTTCTTTTTTGTTCGGAGCAATGACAAACGATTGGATTCATGATATAATAATATGAAGAATTATTCCTACTAGCAGGAGGAACTCCATGGAAAAGAATAAAATCTATCGAGCAGAAATCATTGCCTATGCAGGTGATGGCTCTTCGATTGCTCGCATTCATGATATGGTTGTTTTTGTGCCCGGCGGCGCAGTGGGCGACCAATGCGATATTCGCATCGTAAAAATTGCAAAGAATTACGCGTTCGGACGCATCGAACGCATTTTTATCAAGTCAAAACATCGGGTAGAGCCGGAATGTCCTCATGCATCCAAATGCGGCGGATGCTGCTATTGGCACATCTCTTACGATGAAGAGCTGCGCGCAAAATCCAAAAAAGTACAGGATGCGATGCAGCGCATCGGCGGCATGGCAATGGAGCCGGAAGCTGTCTGCGGTTCGGATTCCATCTATCATTATCGCAACAAGGCACAATATCCTGTCGGCATAAAGGACGATACGATTATCACCGGTTTTTATCGTGCCCGCAGTCATGATATTATTCCCATGGAGCATTGTTTGATTCAGACGGAACTGGCAGACAATTTAGCAAAATGTGTGCGCGATTGGATGACAGAATATCATATTGCACCGTACAACGAAAATACACACAATGGGTTAATTCGACATGTGTATGTACGTTCCGGCTTTGCTACCGGACAGGTTCTGCTGTGTATCGTGACCAAATCCGCCAAACTCCCCGCTGTTGGTGAACTGATTCAAGCCGCTCGTCAGGCAGTTCCCGGCCTGTGCGGCATTGTGCTGAACATCAACAAAAAGACCGGCAATGCTATTTTGGGCGACCGCTACATTACGCTGTGGGGCAATGACACATTGGAAGATGTGCTGTGCGGCAATCGCTTTCAGCTCTCCCCTGCTGCGTTCTATCAGGTCAACCGCGCACAGGCAGAAAAGCTCTACGAAGCAGCTTTACAATATGCAGAGCTTGACCAGACAAAAACAGCTTTGGATCTTTATTGCGGTGCAGGTACTATCACGCTTGCTTTGGCACACAGTGCTAAGGAAGTTATTGGCGCAGAAATCGTCCCGCAGGCAGTAGAAAACGCCAAGCAGAATGCTAAACTCAATTACATTACCAACGCACGATTTATTTGTGCTGATGCCGGTCAGGCGGCTACACATCTTGCTGAAGAAGGCACTCGACCGGATGTCATTGTGGTTGACCCGCCGCGTAAAGGTATGGATCAGGCAACCATTGATGCCATCGGTGTTATGGCTCCGGAGCGCGTTGTGTATGTCTCCTGCGATCCCGCCACCCTCGCCCGCGACGTCAAACTGCTCGGCGAACAGGGATATACGCTGAAAAAATATAAAGTGTTTGATTTGTTCCCAAGAACGTTTCATGTGGAGACGGTTGCACTTTTGGTGCGGAAATAAGTCAAAAAAGCTCTATACCACAGATTGTATCTGATGATATAGGGCTTTTTCTGTCCCATTATATTTTTTCAATTAATGATAATACAGCTTCTTGCTGTTCCGTATTCAATCTCGCCCAATAGGTTAACAACTTCTTCTGTGTCTCTGTCAAAGAAACTAGTGTATCTTCTTCTGCAAACAGCTGAGAGAGCGTAATGCCAAATGCAGTACAGATTTTTTCTAAAGAAGGAACTGTTGGTATCATATTTTTGCGATACCAGGAGGAAATGGTGGACTGCGGTAAACCAGATTGCTCCGCAAGCTGATACTCTGTCCAGCCGCGTTGCTCTCTGTATTTTGTTATTGCAGACAGAATATCTTTCACTCACTTCACCTCTCACTTGTATTCTTCGTAAATTATACTTTGATATTCCGTTGCATTTTAATGATTTTTATCGTATAATTTTAACGATATTTACAAGTATATTATGGGGTGATACATATGGCTCCAAAACGTTGTTTTTTCATCGGACATCGCGATGCAACATCTGCAATTCTTCCAGGGCTGCGACAAGCAGTCGAAACACACATTTCAAAATATGGTGTAACAGAATTCATTGTAGGGAATCATGGCATGTTCGATCATCTTGCCGCTTCTGCTGTAATCGCCGCTAAAAAAGATCATCCGAATATTATGCTTTCTCTTTTATCACCATATCATCCCGCAGAATCTACTTTGAAAAAGCCAGATGGATTTGACGAAATATTTTATCCAGATGGCATGGAAAATGTTCCTCACAGATATGCTATTGTGAAGGCGAATAGATATGCCATTCGTTACGTTGATTATTTAATTGCATTTATTTGTCATACAGCAAGTAACTCACAAAAGGTCGTAGAATATGCCCAGAGTAGAGAGAAACGAGGATTAATCACTGTAACAATTTTAAAAATATAGTCTTCCCCTATGTCTTATTTTTCGGTATAATAAAAGCA
>NZ_JBNMHC010000012.1:0-16306 GCF_050872565.1 Butyricicoccus sp.
ACCGTACATTTTCGCAGTTTTGAACAGGCGCACGCCGATGCGCAGCGTCTGCTCGAACAGGCATAATAAAAAGGCAGAGCATGGTGGATGCAATCACCGTGCTCTGCCTGATTTTTTGATAAAAATAAATTAGCCCTCTCCATTTGCCTTGCCGGAAATGATCCACGGCGCAGGCTGGGTTTCAAAGTTGTGCTTGTGATTGAGATGAGAAACGGCAATCTGAATGATCTCTACGTCAATGATGCCCATCTTCTTGCACAGGTCGGACATGCTGGCAGCAACGCCAAAGTCCAAAGTATAGATGACAAATTCCATGTTTGGATTGAGCTTGAGCAGACATGCCATTTCCTGCTCCATGCTGGCGGATGCAACAAGCATCGTCACATCAGGAACCGGCAGATCTTTGAAGGTCTCGGCATCGACATGATCGACAATGGCAACATTGTTCAGACCAAACTGGCTGACGTTGTCCTCCAGCGTCTTTCTGTCATGCTTGTTGTACTCAACCGCAATGACGGTGCCCTCTGCTGCGAGATTGGCTGCCTCTACAGCGATAGACTCGCCAGAAATGACACAGATATTCTTCTGTACATCAATCTGCATCTTACTCAGAAGAACAGCACGAATCTCTGCGCCAACGTAACGGACAGAGCCGTAAGCAAAGGACTGATTGCTCATGCCGAAACGGAACGTGCTGCGCGCATTTGGATTGAGAATCAGCATACCGGCAGAGGCGTTGATGCCGCGATCCATCATGTCATAGACCTTATTCTGCTTGATCGGACCGGATGGCTCACTGCCTTCATTGTAGATGACTGTACATTCGCCCAGACCGGCGTTGAACATGCGGTAGAAGATGTCTGGATGACCTGCCTCGGTAAATACGAGGGTAGAACGATGCGACTCTACCGTTGGAATGAGATTCTTATTCTTTCGGGTAATATCCAGAATTTTGACACGCTCTAAATCAACATCCGCCTGATCGGAAAAATACTGAAGCCATGCCAGAATGTGGGCATTGGTAAAAAGATTGTTTTCCATAATAAAAACAACTCCTTTGCGCTTGATTTTCTATATCATACCATACTTTTGTGATAAATGCACGAGTCATTCGCAAAAAACATATATTTTTTGTGTGAAGTTGGAAAAATACTTGGATATTTGCGAAAAGATGTATCGATAGCGCAGTAATTCTGGAAAACCAGAACAATCTGTGGTAAACTAATTCTGAATATCACAAGAGGTGTGCAAAGAGGAGAAAACATAGATCGTATGAGTAAAAGACAAAGATTGCTTTGGCCGATCAATGCGATGGTTTTGAGCTTGATTATTATTTGCGTGATTTCTATGGGCAGATATATTCATGATTATTACCATGCAACGGCGGAAGCACAAGCGGTTTTAGAACAATCGGAAGTAACCGTGGAACAAATCAACAGCCGAACCATTGCGTTTGTACCGGAACAGCCCAAAGCGGCACTCGTTTTTTATCCGGGAGGAAAGGTCGAGTATACGGCCTATGCGCCGCTCATGCAGGAGCTGTCCAAACAAGGATTTCTCTGCCTGCTGGAAAAAATGCCGCTGAATCTTGCGGTATTGGACATCACAGCAGCGGATGGCTTACGGGAAAAATTCCCGGAGATTGAGAAGTGGTACATCGGCGGACATTCTTTGGGCGGCGCCATGGCGGCGATTTATGCGTCCAGACATGCCGATGAACTGGATGGATTGGTATTGCTCGGCGGATATTCGACAACCGATTTGCGGCGAACAAAGCTGAAGGCGCTGTGTATTTATGGCAGTAATGATCGCGTGATGAATCGCGAAAAATATCAAAATTACAAATCCAATTTGCCAACACAATATGTGGAGACCGTCATTAGCGGCGGTAATCATGCATATTTTGGCAGCTATGGAGAACAAAAAGGAGACGGCACAGCAAGCATCACCAATGATGAGCAAATGGCCGTGACCGCGAGCATTTGCCGCAGCATCTTCTTAGAAGGCGATGATTGACACAACGAGAGACTTTGCTGCTATAGAGCTGTATTTTGATAAAATATTAAAGCAAAATCGCAATTACATATTGACTTTATCGTGCTAAAAGAATAAAATATAACATGTACTTGGCATCAACGCTTGAGTGCGTTTTGCCTATCATGAACTTTTAGGAGAAAGAAATATGAAACTGAAAAGAATTGCAGCCATGATGATGGCTGGCGTGATGTGTATTGGTTTACTGGCAGGATGCGGCGGCTCATCTCAGACGGCATCGACGGATCCGAAGGATCGCACGCAGCTGACCGTTGGTTTTGACGCAGAGTTCCCGCCGTATGGCTATAAGAACGGCGATGATTATGAAGGCTTTGATTTGGATCTGGCACAGGCTGTTTGCGATTACTACGGCTGGAAGCTGGTTAAGCAGCCGATTGACTGGGATTCCAAGGATATGGAATTGAATGGCGGTTCCATTGACTGCATTTGGAACGGATTTACCATGAATGGCCGCGAGGATGATTACACTTGGTCTGAGCCGTACATTAAAAATTCTCAGGTAGTTGTTGTTAAGAAGGATTCCAACATTGCAAGCATTGACAATCTGTCCGGTGTCATTTTGGATGTACAGGCAGATTCTTCTGCACTGGCAGCTCTGCAAGGCGATGATGCAACTGAAGTTGGCAAGAAGATCGCATCTACGGTTAGCCAGTTGGTGCAGGTATCCAACTATAACACCGCATTTATGGACTTGGAATCCGGCGCTGCAAACGCTATCGCAATGGACGTTGGCGTTGCCAATTATGAGATTGCAAACCGTGGCGCAGATAAGTACACCATTCTGGATCAGGAGATTTCTGCTGAGCAGTATGCAGTTGGCTTCAAGAAGGGCAATGACACCCTGCGCGATCAGGTACAGGCAGCACTGGATGCACTGGAAAAAGACGGCACTCTGGAAAAGATTGTCAAGGAATGGTCCGAGAAGGACAATGGAGCATACAATTTCCTGTCTGAAACTTGGTGCATGAACAAGCAGTAACACTCGCTTGGTTTTGTTAACAGAGCGGCGGAGAATCAATTTCCGCCGCTTTTTATTTCAATCATAAGAAAGAGGGCACACGATGCAATACTTCATTTCTGTTGTGCAGGAGATTAGCGCAGGTATTTCTTCTTCGCTGCTGCTGTTCGTCCTGACGTTAATTTTTTCCATGCCGCTCGGCTTGCTGGTATGTTTTGGACGTATGTCTAAAATCAAGCCGCTGTCCATGGTATTTGGCTTTATCATTTCCGTTCTGCGCGGCACACCGCTGATGCTGCAGCTGGTTGTTGTATTTTTTGGTCCATATTATGTGTTTGGCATGAATGTCTCCAACACGTGGCGATTCTGGGCTGCTATTGTCGGTTTTTCTATCAACTATGCAGCATATTTTGCAGAAATCTATCGTTCCGGCATTCAGTCCATTCCAAAGGGACAGTACGAAGCCGCAGAAGTTTTGGGATATACCAAGACACAGACCTTCTGCAAGATTATTTTTCCGCAGATGGTAAAGCGTGTACTTCCGCCGGTTACCAATGAAATTATTACATTGACAAAGGATACGTCTCTGGCGTTTGTTCTGGCATATGCAGAGATGTTTACGCTGGCAAAGCAGGTTGCAGCGTCCGATGCTTCTATCGCACCGCTGTTCGTTGCCGGTCTGTTCTACTACGTATTTAACTACGTGGTTGCATTTGTCATGGAGCGTTTGGAACGCAAGCTCGCTTATTACCAGTAAAGGAGGAAACGATACGATGAAACTGCTGGAAATCAATCACTTGAAAAAATATTTCGGGGAACTGGAAGTTTTAAAGGATATTTCGATGAGTGTAGAAGAAGGCGAAGTTGTCTCCATTATCGGTCCGTCTGGTTCTGGTAAATCGACACTGCTTCGCTGTGCCACAATGCTGGAAACCATGAACGGCGGAGATTTGATTTATGGCGGCACGGCGGCAGTAAAAGACGGTACCTATGCCGGAAAAGAGCAGCTCGCGAAAATCAAAGAATTTTACGGTTTGGTATTTCAGAACTTCAATTTATTCCCGCATTATTCTGTCATGAAGAATCTGATTGATGCACCGGTTCATGTGCAGAAGCGCGATAAAAATGAAATGCTGGAAGAAGCAAAAAAATTGCTGGAAGATGTCGGCTTGGCAGATAAGGCAGATGCTTATCCCTGTCAGCTTTCCGGCGGTCAGCAGCAGCGCGTTGCCATTGCGCGTGCGCTGGCCATGCATCCACAGATGCTGTTCTTTGATGAGCCGACTTCTGCACTTGACCCAGAGCTGACAACAGAAGTTCTGAAAATTCTGCGTCAGCTGGCAGAAAAGAAAATGACGATGGTCATTGTAACGCATGAGATTGACTTTGCCCGCGCTGTATCCGACCGCGTTATCTTTATGGCAGACGGATATATTGTAGAAGAGGGTGCACCGGCAGATGTCATTGACAATCCGCAGAATCCGCGCACACAGGCTTTCCTACGAAAAGTACAGAGATAAAATATTTATTACCTATGAGAAAAGCGTATGGTCTCAATGAGATCATACGCTTTTTTGTTCATGTAATTGCTGTTTATAGGAGATACCCCATGTTTCCATTGCTTTGATAATCGGGCGCATCGATTCGCCAAGCTCACTGAGAGAATATACTACCTTGGGTGGAACCTCGGGATAGACAGTCCGAGTGATAATCCCGTCTGTCTCCATAGAGCGGAGGCTATCTGTTAGAACCTTTTGGCTGATACCATGGAGATCTTTTTTTAATTCATTGAATCGCCAAGGGCGAGCGAGTAAATTGCGCAAAATCAGCAATTTCCATTTGCTTCCGATAAGAGAAACTGTTGTTGCCACCGGACAAGCTGGCATTTCCTTTTTTGTTACCACGATAACGCCTCCTTTTCTATTATTATACTGAATCGCTGGTAAAATTACAAGGTTATAAAAAGGTGACCGAGTAATAGAAAAGTGCGTACTTGTTTGGATCACGGAGGACAGGTATAATCATCCTTGTCAGAACAAGGACACATACAATAGGAGGCTATTATGAAGAAAAGAAAACTTGCTATTTTGTTATCCGCTGCGATGACGGTATCGCTGCTGGCTGCCTGCGGCACACAGAATACCAATTCTGCATCAACAGAAGGGTCTGCCGGAAGTGCGGCGGTAGCAGCTGCTGATACAGAGAAAACAGCAGATACTTCTAAGGATGAAGCAGCAATTCGCGCGCGACTGACTGCATACCGCACGGCGTTGGCAAAATCCGATCCCAACGAAGTGGTTAAGAATTATACGTCTGATGGCGTTGTTATGGGACCGGGTTCTCCGACTGCAATTGGAGAACAGTTGGCAGATACGTATGCGGGGATTTTTAGCAATGTCGATCTGAATTTGGACTTTACACTGGCCAATATGGTAATTGGAGATACATACGCTGTTGTACAATCTACATCAGACGGTACAGCAACGGTTAAAGCAACCGGAGAGACTGCGCCGGAGCAGAACAGAGAGCTATTTGTTTTAGAAAAAACAGATGGAGATTGGAAGATTGCCCGATATATGTACAACAAAATGGATGTTTTGACTCCAGCGGATCACACAGAAATCGCAGAAAATACAACAAGCGGCAGCACGGCGCAGGATGAAGAACAGGTCAAAACATTGATTGCAGCGACGTACCGAGATGCCTTGGCGGCAGGAGATGCAGATGCGATTACTGATGCCTTTGCGGAGGATGGCGTTGTTATGCCGCCGGAAGGCGCGACATATCGCGGAGAAGACGCAGTAAAAGAAAATTATGAAGCGATTTGCAGCTCGGTTGCATTGGATCTTCAATTTTCCATTGATGAAGTCGTTTTGGACGGCGACTATGGATTCGTTCGTTCTACTTCAGACGGCACAGCAACGGTAAAGGCAGACAATAGCTCTGCACAAGAAGTCAATCGAGAATTGTGGGTTGTTCACAAGGTCGATGGACAGTGGAAAATTGCATTTTATATGTATAATAAGATGTCTTAATCTTGTTATAAATTCTATGATATAACAAAAAGGAGAAAAAACAATGGCACTTTCCAATTTATTCGCATGGAATCAGAAAACAGAAACAGCAGTAAGCACGGCTTGCGGTACAGCGTGCGGAGCAGGTGATGAACAGAAAAAGCCGACAGCTTGCGGCTCTGCCTGCGGCGCAGGAGACAAGTAAATAGCAAAATACGCCTCAGTTTGTTCTGGGGCGTATTTTCTAAACAATTTCACAATAGGAGAACATATGAAACAATATTTTTCTTTTCAATGGCATATTACAGACGACTGCGATCAGCGATGCAAACACTGTTATATTTTTTCCGAACACTGTGATAAAACACTGGATGCAATGTCTTGGGAGCAAATAAAAAAGACATTTGATAATTGCTTAGATTTTTGCCGTGTGTATCATCGTCTGCCATATTTTTATATTACCGGTGGAGATCCAATTTTGCATCCGGATTTTTGGAAGCTGCTAGCGCTATGCAAGCAGCATGACATTCCATTTACGATTTTGGGCAATCCATTTCATTTGACGGATACCGTTTGTCAAAAGCTGAAAACATATGGCTGTGAAAAATATCAGCTTTCTATTGATGGATTAAAAGATACACACGACTGGTTTCGTAAACCGGGCAGCTTTGAGACAACACTGGAGAAAATTGCTTGCATCAATCGTGCGGGAATTCGTTCCGTTGTGATGACAACAGTTTCCGGCAAAAATATAGAAGAAATTCCTGCTATCATGGATACTGTTGTTGAAGCGGGAGCCAATGTCTATGCGTTTGCACGATATTGTCCTACCAGCCAAGAAAAGGACAGCAACATAGAGCCGATGCGATACCGCAAGTTGTTAGAAGATTGTGATAAAAAAATGAAACAATATCAGGCGGCTGGATGTAAAACATATTTCAATAAAAAAGATCACTTGTGGACGCTGTATGAATACGAAACAGGAGAATTTCATATACCGGATTTGGCTAAAACGGGCATGATTTACGGCGGATGCAACTGCGGAAACTGTCATTTGACGATTCTTCCGAATGGAGATGTCTATGCTTGTCGGCGCGTGCAGAACAGCCGCGTGGGTAATGTACTGACAGACCGGCTATCTGCACTTTGGTCTGGTTCTATGGAGACGTATCGAGAATATACGCAGTTCAAGAAATGTGCCAAGTGTGAGCTGCTTGCTTATTGCCGAGGATGTCCCGCAGTGGCAAGCAGTAAGACCGGAGATTTTTACGCGGCTGATCCGCAGTGCTGGAAGGAGATTGAAGGATTTTGAGTGATGTGTTGAAAACAATTCTGCATCGGAGAAGCATCAGGCGGTTTGAGCAAGAGCAAATCGCAGAAGATGCATTACAAGATATTTTGCAAGCGGGACTATATGCGCCGAGCGCAGGCGGGAGACAAGGCGTAATTTTTGCCGTGTGTCAAAATCAATCGGTCAATGAACGACTGGGAAAAATCAAACGTGCTAATTCTCATCCGCATATGGCGACAGAAACAAGCTATGTATCCAAAGAACAGCCGAGCATTGCCGATGACCCAACAATTACCAACGCATTTTATGATGCACCGACGGTTATCACGCTGTTTGCGCCAAAAAATTTTTTGTTTTCTGTGGATGATTGTGCGGTTGCGGCTGAAAATATGATGTTAGTCGCAGATGAATTGGGGATTGGCTCTTGCTATATTGGACAGGGATGGACAGCATTTGCCGATCCATATGGACAGGATATTTTGCGGCAATGGAACATTCCGCATGGGTATTATGCAGTGATGCAGGTTTTGCTGGGATACTCAAAAGAGCATGATGCACATCCGGCTTCAAAACCGAGAAAAAGTCATAGAATTCTGCGCTTTTGACAAAAAAGAAAGCATTTCTCCAAGTGGAAAAACGCTCTCTGAAATAGAAGCTAAGCCAAGAATGCTTGTACTTCCGCGAGTTTTGCTTCACCGGCTTTTCTGCCGAGATCATAGACGCGCTTGAGTTCCGCCGGGTCATGCTCTACCTGCTTAATGTTAAGCGGTGCTTCCGGACGGATGACACAGACATCGCCCTGCTGTTCGAGCAGACGGACATAAGCCGTGGTTTGATTGTACATGTCGTGCCGCACTTCTAGGGCATGAATCACTTCCGGATAGTTGCGCAGGGCAATGCGCAGCAGAGGAAGCATCTTGTTTTTGTGCTTGATATAGTCCAAAGGTTGGGTCAAAACAATAACATTTTTGTTGTATCCCAGCTCCTGAAATTTACGAATCGGAATGGAATCGGAAATACCGCCGTCCAACAGCTGATAGCCATCGACTTCTACAATCCGAGACACCATCGGCATGGAAGCAGAAGCACGCATCCAAGTAATATCAGAGTCTCTTCCGGTCGGACAGCTGTGATAAACCGGCTTGCCGGTTTTCAAATCGGTGCAAACCACGTAAAACTCCATTGGATTTTTTTCATATGTGTCTGTGTCGAACAGGTCTAATTTGTTTGGAATTTCATGGTAACAGAACTCTGCACCATATAAATCGCCGGTTTTCAGCAGAGAACGAAAGCTGGCGTATCGAGGATCTTTACAAAATTTGGTGTTGTAGCGCAAAACGCGGCCAATTTGCTGGGACTTGTAATTACAGCCGAATACGGCACCGGCGGAGACGCCGATTGCACCGTCAAACGTCACGTGGTTTTCCATCAAAACATCCATGACACCAGCGGTGAACAGTCCGCGCATTGCGCCGCCTTCCAGAATCAATCCTTTTTTTGTCATATGAAATACCTGTACTTTCTAAGATTTTTTCATGCACCTATTATACAACCATTTTCTTGACAAAGCAAATATCTCATATTATCATAGATACAACAAGAAACGAGGTGCTTGAGAATGAGTCTTACAAAACCGGGAGAGAAAATTGTCATTGTCACCTGTATGGATATGCGGCTTGATCCGAAGAATTTTCCAGGATTGGAGCAAAGCAAGTCATATGTCATTAGAAATGCCGGCGGCAGAGCCAACGAGGAAACCATTCGTTCGCTTGTTGTGGCGCATAAATTCCAAGGTGCACAGGCGATTTTCGTCATTCAGCACACAGACTGCGGCATGATGAATTTTACCAATGAGATTCTCTGTGATTTGTTAGAGGAAAGCTTGCAGACCGCAAAGCACGGAGAGCATGGCTGGTATAATCCGATCAAAGAGGGTGGCAGCCGTGCTGGACAGTATATCAACTTCCAGCCGATTCAAAATCTGGAGCAAAGTGTGACAGATGATGTCACGTATATTCGCAATCATCCGTTGATTTCCAAGCGACTGCCGATTTACGGTTATATTTACGATGTCAAAACCGGTGAACTGCATCCGGTAGAACAGGCCAATGCCATTGGACAGGCGATAGAAAAATGAAAAAAGCAACAGTTTTTGTTGAGAAATCGGCAAAAACTGTTGCTTTTTTGCGCAAAAACTCTGGACAGCGGTGCAAAACAACGATATAATAGTAAAACGATAGGAAAACTGATATTTCAAGTATACTGCGGATGGAGAGTGCTATGTCAATCAAACACATTGCGCGGATTGCTGGTGTATCTCCGGCAACCGTTTCACGCGTGCTGAATAACCCAAATTATCATTGTTCATCGGAAGAAATGCGGACAGCCATTTTACAAGCTGCTCGGCAGCTGCACTATGTTCCGAATGAAGCGGCAAGAAATCTGAAAAAAGGAACTGTTACGCCGCCAAAGCTGCGATGTCTTGGCATTTTGGTCACACAGGGCCAAGAAGGAGTGGAACCATTTTTTCAGGAACTAGTGATCTTTTTGGAAAGAGAAATTCGCCACAGAGGCTGCGTGTTGTCTCAAATTTGGTATCGACCGGAATTCTTGGCAGAAATAGACCGAAATCAGCTAGATGGACTGCTTGTTGTCGGAACATGCAGCAGACGAAGAATGAACGCACTGAGAGAACAGTATCGAAATGTCGTGGCGGTCAATCGAAATTCTGCTAATGATACTGTAGATGAGGTGTTGTGCGATACCGAGGAAGGCTTTGCAGAAGCGGCACGATATGCGCTGCTGCTGTTGCTGGATCGTATAGACGGCGGCCATACATCGGTGACGAGAATGAAGGTAGAGCCACAGCTCATTTGCCGAGAAAAAGATTCTGCTGTTGAAGAAAACGTGGGATAGCAGGATAGAATAAAGAAAGACTTGACAAGTAAACGATCGTTTGATTATCCCATATAAAAATGGCAAAGAAAACCCTCCGAATCTGAAGAAAAATTAACTCAACAGAAACGGAGGGTTACTTTATTGTGCTTGTTCGACAGAGCACTCTACACTTTGTGCTGTAGAATCGTATGTGAGTTCTACCTGTTTTTGTGTAGAATGGTCTATATAGCATTTGGTGTTGAAATATTCATCATCGAGTTCGTAACCGATACCCTCAAGTTCCTTGATGTATTGTCTATAATCACTCGATGTTATTCCGTATGATGTAACACTAACGCTGGTATCATAGTCATCTACTTCAACATAATCAGATGAAATCATAGGTACGTTCTCAAGCAACGCATTGTTTGAGGTTTGTTTAGCTGGTGTTGTGTCCGTATCTTCCGTATAGTTCTTAGATTTGAAGTCATAAGAGACTGTGTGAATCATATCGTCATCTATATATTTTATAATGGCAATATCTGGCGTAAGAAGGTTATAGAAACTTATATCCTGCATGTAGAATATTCCACCGTAATAGTAGCACGGTTGCTTAGTGGATGTGTCACCAGGACGGGTCAATACAACCGAGTTAACATACGCGCTTAACGGTGAATCCTTAACTTCAGATACGTCATCGTCGCTTAACGACAATAATTCTTTAGTGCGATCTAGTTCCTCCTGTCGTTGTTCCTCGGTCACGCCAGATTTTTGTGTAAATGTTAAATCAAGTTCAACAATCGTGTAATCGGAATTATTTGTGTATTCCATAAGCACGCGTCGATTCTCATCTACAACGCCAGTATCAACTCGCCAATCTAATTGATCGATTTTAGGGTAGGCTGTCAAGCAGGAAAATGAATACGCCGTCGGCGATCGAAAGTCGATGGAAGCCGGCGGCGGAAAGTATTTAAACTTTATTCAGATTGTTCTGCGAAAGAAATAATTCAAATCAATCCGCAGCTTTTCAAAATAAAAATCCAGGAAAACAGCGTGATGACAGAAAAAGCGGTGCTTGCCACGACCAATTCTCCGGCGAGTGCACCGTCGCCGCCCATATTGGCAGCCATTGGATAGGAAGCAGCTGCAACCGGTGTGGCGAACATGGTCAGATAGACAAATCGGCTGACCGGTTCAAAATCCAATACCATCGTTACACACAACATGCAGGCGGGAAGCAGCAGTAACTTAATGATAAGCGTTGGAATCAGATACTTCGCGTGATCCAGCATAGAAGAAAACCGCAGCGTACTGCCCAAAATAAATAGTGCGAGCGGCGTTGTCAAGTCAGAAAACTGTGATACCGGCGTTTCAAGACAAGTAGGCAGATGAATGCCAAGTACAAGAAACACAAGTCCGACAAGCGCACCGAAAATCATGGGATTGGACAAAACACGCTTGAGAAGCGGCAGGATATGAATATCATCTCCGCGAAAATATTCCAAGATAATAATCGCGAAGATATTGTATATCGGAATAATAATCGCAATCATGGCGGAGGCGATAGCGGCACCTCGATCACCAAAGATATTGGTCGACAGCGGCAAAGCAAACAAGACAAAATTGCTCCGATAGATCGCCTGAATGATGACACCGCGCTTGGCGTTTTCCGTGACAATGCGCGGAACAGTCAAAAAAGCGAGCAAGATCGTTAGCAGAACGCTGATGACACTGACAAAAATCAATTGCTTATCCGGTGCAACCTGTGCTGCATGATGATACAGGTTGTAAAACATCATGACAGGGAAGAAAACGCGGAATACCATCTGATTCAGTCGGCGCATAAATGGCTCATCAACGATACCGGCTATGCGCACCAAGTATCCAAACGAGATATAGCACAGGAACGGAACAACGGCATTGATGGCAATGAGAATGTTATCCATGCAGCATCATTCCAGATTTCCTGTCAGCGTCATGACGGCAGAGAGAGCGGCCAGCGGTGCTGTCTCACAGCGGAGAATGCGCGGTCCTAAGCCGACTGTTTTTGCCCCTGCCTGTGCGGCGGCCTGTGCTTCTTCGGCAGCAAATCCGCCTTCTGAACCGGTTACAATCGCGATTTTTTGACGCTCGCCGGTGTGTGTTTTCGGCAGTTCTTCCAGCAGAGAACGCAGGGATGTTCCGCCGCATTCGTAGAAAAACAGAACGAGATCATACTGTGCCCAGTCGGCGCAAACGGCAGCAAAGTTTTTCAGCGGCATACATACCTGCGGCAAGATACCTCTGCCGCATTGCTTGGCAGCCTCAGCGGCAATGCGGTTGTAGCGGGTATTTTTTTGTTCTTCTTTTTTGGGAGCGGCAACGCAGTATCGGCTGAAAAATGGGATAAAGCGAGTGCAGCCCAATTCGACGCCGTGCTGAATGATTTCTTCCAATTTATCCTGTTTGGGGTATCCGGCGTACAGCGTGATGTCGATATTCGGCTCTGCTGTGCTTGGGTATCCCTCTTCTACGGAAAATTCGACAGCATCTTCCGAGAATCCGGTAATATGCGCGGTATATTCAACGGCATTTCCATCGCACAAGATGACGGTTTCACCGATTTTTGCCCGCATGACACGGGACAAATGATGGGCATCTTTTCCGCGCAGAAAGGCGGTTCCATCGGCAATTTCGGTTGTAAAATAACGGTGCGGCATATGTTCCACTCCTTTTTTGTATCAAAGTATTTCCTATAAACCATAGCATATTTTGCGTGTTCGTGCAATTGTATGTGCTAAGAAAAAGTTGATTTTGTCGTTTTTCGTGGAAAATACTAGAAAGATATGCTATACTCTCCAATGGACAAAAAAGAACAAAGGAGAAGAAACGTGACATGGAATATGTGATCGGATTAGTGTCAAATAAAGTTTTGATTTCTGCGATTGCGGCATGGTTTGTCGCGCAGGGATCGAAAATTTTGATTGATATAATAAAGGGGACGTTTACACTCAAACGCCTGTCCGGCGGAGGTGGAATGCCAAGTGCGCATTCGGCAACGGTGATTGGTCTGACAACGGCGACAGCAATTGTCTATGGAACAGGCGGGTTTGAGTTTCCGATGGCATTATTTTTTGCCATTATCGTCATGTATGATGCAGTCGGCGTTCGTTTGGAGACCGGAAAAGAGGCGAAAGCGCTCAATCAGCTGCGTCGCCGTGATTTGGAAGAAAGCAAACAGCCGGTTATGGAACAGGAACTGGAAGAAAAAATGGGACATACGATACCGGAAATTCTTGCGGGTATCGTGGTAGGTATTGTCGTTGCGATACTGATTTGCCATATTGTTCCATGAAGATAAAAACGGACAGCGATTTGCTGCCCGTTTTTTGTTTACTTGTTGATGAAATACAAGCCGATCAAACAGATGACAATGCCGATAACCTTGCTCAGGCTGATCGCTTCGTGATACAGCAGCCAACCGACGAAAAGCAGTGCACCGGCTACAAAGGCACTTTGCACAATAGTTAGGGTACTCACGGACCAGCCGACCTTGTATGCATAAATAAATCCAACTTCCAGACCGACGATGCACAGACCCAATAGAGCCGGTGCCCAGTTGGTTTTTCCGTATTCTGCCAATAAATTGCCATTTCGGCTGACGACAAAATATAAAATGGCAGAGCAAATCGTTCCGACAAAATAGGTAATTGTCATGGAAGCAAACGGATCCATAGAACTGGGAATGCCCTTAGCACAGACCTGATAGAAAATATTGGATAGAACAATGATGGCAAGCGGCCAGATATACGATACCATGGTATTTCTCCTTACTCATTCCAATACGGTCAAGAAACTGTGAATCTTTTTGATGTCTCCGAGCAGTTCCTGCTTTTGCTTGCCAATCATCAATTCTTTGTTGCAGCGTGTGTATGCTTCGCTGCCATTTTGACCGATGAACCAGGTGCAGAAGAAATTGGTGTTCAGCTCCGTGACAAAAACGACCATCTCTTGGCTTTTTCCGAAGGTTGTAGTCAGAAAAGCAAAGGCATTCTCCAGCATGGAAGAAGCCTGCTCGGTTTGCGCGTCCATCTCTGCGACTGCCTGCTGGAATCGCTCAGAGATTTTGGCAAAACCGTCTTCGTTGGAGCGAACGGATTCTGTGCGCAGTAAGTTGGCGTCAGACTCTAACGTTTGCGCGGCTTTCAAAATGGCAGAGACTTCCTGACGATCGACAGCGGAAGCCTTTTGGCGGGAGGCAAGGGTTTCTCGCTGGCGATTGGCTTCCTGCAAGAGAAGCTGTACCAAGTCATCCTGCTCTAAGCGCCGCTTGACAGATTTCAAACTTTCAAATACCGTCGTGATTTGCATGTCCCAATAATACGATGCAGAAAATGCACCGGTCAATTTTCCGATCAGCAGACCGATGACACTCAATCGTTCATCAAACGGAGCACTCTTCAGACGTTCGACCGCGGATGCTGGCAGCTTGCCTGCGAGAATTTCTTCTACATGATAATCCGACTGATATTTTTTGAATAAATCATAATAAGCGGCAAAATCCCGCGCAATGTTTGGGTGCTGAATATATTCAAGGATAACAGATTCGTCTATCGGCAGTTCTAGCTTCTCGCAGGTCAGAAGAAACTGCGAGAGATCTTCCCAGCCGCGGGCAGTGACAAAGGCTTGTCCGTCTACCGTTGTCTCAAAAGTATAAAAATGCTGCTTTTTGATGTCCAGATAGGACAGAATCGCAGGATGCATTTGTCTGCGATACGCATATTGCTTCCAGACCGCGTAATCTTCCTGCACATCAATGCGCTTGAGTCGGTCAAGAGTTACCACATCAAAATCGCGGACAGACTTGTTGTATTCCGGCGGGTTGCCTGCGGCAACGATGACCCAGCCGGATGGAACTTGATGACTGCCAAATGATTTTCGCTGCAAGAATTGCAGCATGGTCGGTGCCAGTGTTTCGGATACACAGTTGATTTCATCAATGAATAGAATACCCTCTTGCAGACCGGTTTCTTCGATTTTATCGTAAACCGAAGCGATGATTTCACTCATCGTGTATTCGGTGATGGTCATCTCTTTGCCGCCATACTTGCGTTTGGTCAGATAGGGAAGACCAATCGCACTTTGGCGGGTATGATGCGTAATCGTATATGATACCAAGCTGATACCGCATTCGCTGGCAGCCTGCTCCATAATCGCCGTTTTGCCGATGCCCGGAGGTCCCATCAGCAAAATCGGACGCTGATGCATTGCGGGAATCAGATACTGTCCATCTTCGTCTTTTGCCAAGTACGCTTTTACGGTACGAATAATTTCTTGCTTTGCTCGCAAAATGTTCATAATACATTACCTTCTTGTCAGGTCGGATTCACTTAAAATCAGTTTCATTGCCCATGGCGGAACGAGACGTTCGGCATAGGTGTTGTCAAAAAAGAGAAAGGCTACGTCATATGGCGGGCGTTTTTTCGGATACACGCCCACGCCGTCGGTAAAAAACAGCAGACCTTGCAGCTGCAATAGCTCGCCTCGTTGTTGTAGCTGCTCAATATAATCAAACACAGGACGAAAATCGGTATCGCCGTTGCCGCTGACGTCAAAGTGCTGCAGCATATCATGGAAATGCTCGGTATCCGTAATCTTGATGTCGGATTGAATGCCTGCATCGCATTGGATGATATGCACGTTGACGGAACGGAAAAAGCTGTTGCTGTCCAATAAAATCGTAACAGTTTCTTCGAGAAAATGTTTGACGAGTTCGCCGCTGCACGAACCGGAAGTGTCAATCGCAATGACAAAATCGCGGATTTTCTTGGATTCCCGATATTCCAATTCTTCCAGCATCGGCATGTTGGGATACAGCTGCATACTGTAGTTGTAAAAGCCGTAATCAAAGCTGTCTGGATCAACGCGGACTTCTTCACGCGTTACAGCAAACTTGCGCAAAAACGAACGATAATCATATCGCTGGCGGTTTTCGATTTGCAGTTGCTGCCGCAAATTTCCTGCCATCAAGTTGATGTCGCGCTGGATGGTTTCCATAGACGTCTGTGTTTTTTGGCTGATGTCCTGCCATTTTTGCTCCACTTCGTCTTTGTCAGGTGGTGGAGTGTCATC
>NZ_JBNMHC010000013.1:0-15849 GCF_050872565.1 Butyricicoccus sp.
AGAATATCGAGTGCCTTTTCCTGGTCAATCATACATTTGTCTGCACTCAGCGGAACGCTGCGCGCTTCCTGAATCATATCATAGAGCGAATTGATGAGTTCTTCCAAAACAGCTACCATGCGTGTCCCTCCATCTGCTTGTCTTTCTATCTTTGCTTATCGTGATGATCCGTTTTACTGATGCGTGCGGTCGAGCTTTTTCAAAATGTCCTCTCGAACTTCTTCCGAGACAAACTCGCTGATGTCGCCGCCGTGGCGGGCAATATCACGCACGATCGTGGAGCTGAGGAACAGATATTTCTGATCGGTCATGAGAAAGACCGTATCCAACTCTGTATTCAGCTTTTTATTGGCAAGTGCCATCTGAAATTCGTATTCAAAATCAGACACGGCACGCAGTCCCTTGACAATCGCGCAGGCGTTTTTCTCGCGCACATAGTCTGCGAGCAGACCGCTGAAGCTGTCCACCTCTACATTTGGCAGATCTGCCGTCATGCGTTTGAGAAAATCGACCTTTTCCTCCATGGTGAAGGCGGAAGTCTTTTCTCCGTTAATCATCGCCGCAACAATGAGCTTGTCAAATAATTTGGATGCGCGTTGAATAATATCCAAGTGTCCGAGCGTGGCAGGATCAAAGCTGCCAGGATATACCCCGATTCTCATACGTGTCCTTTCCGGCTGCTCCTGCGGAGTGCCTTAGCTGTTTTCTTCCTTCCGGCACATTGCCGTCAGGCAGATCGTGCCGTATTGATAAGTTTTCTGCACAGCAAAGGATTCTGGGCACCTGACGCTATCTTCCACGGAACTTTCACATATTATTATACCATCCGGCGACAGGATGTCAAACGATTCTACAGCTTTCAGCGCAGAATTTAACAACTCGCCTCCATATGGCGGATCAAGAAACAGTACATCAAACTGCTGCCCCGAAAGACGCTGCAATGCCTGCTGATATGTCATATGCAGCACCTCCGCGCGATCTTCCACGCGTGCAGCTGCGAGATTCTTTTTGATGATGCCAATCGCCTTGGGTGCCTGATCGACAAATACCGCGTGCTTGGCGCCGCGGCTCAGTGCTTCGATGCCCATCTGTCCGGTTCCGGCAAACAAGTCCAGCATCGCCGCATCGTACAAGCGAAACTGTAAAATATTAAACACGGATTCTTTGACTTTATCTGTTGTCGGACGGGTATTTTTTCCCGGCACAGCGTCTAAAATT
Organism: Butyricicoccus sp.; assembly: GCF_050872565.1. GTDB lineage: Bacteria > Bacillota > Clostridia > Oscillospirales > Butyricicoccaceae > Butyricicoccus_A. Next base: position 1,219 of record NZ_JBNMHC010000013.1, read on the forward strand.
CTGCCGCGCGCGCTTCCGCTGATCACTCTCATGTCTGCTCCTCCTGTTTCTTGTGAAAATAATCATAGACCGCCTGTGCCGCTGCATGAGGAACAGCTGCTTCCAGCTCGTCTATCGATGCCTCTCGAATACGCTTGAGGCTCTTAAATGTTTGCAGCAGTGCCGTGCGGCGTTTTTCTCCAATGCCTGGAATCTGATCCAATTGAGAGCGCACTGCCTGTGACTGCCGCAAAGTACGCTGATAGGTGATGGCAAACCGATGCACTTCCTCCTGCATGCGTCCGACCAGCGCAAATACCGCTGGTGTCGTCGCAATGCTGAATTCCCGTCCGTCCGGCGCGACCAGACCGCGGGTTCGATGGTGGTCATCCTTGACCATGCCAAACACCGGTGTATCGCAATCAAATCGCTCCAGCACGCTCTTTGCCACGTGCACATGTCCCAGTCCGCCGTCTATCATAAACACGCTGGGCAGCGGTGAAAACTTCTCATCGCCGTCTTTCCAGCGCTGCATTCGCCGCGTCAGCATCTCTTCCATCGCCTTGTAATCATCCTGCCCGTCTGCCACCGATTCGATACGGAATCGGCGATAGCGGCTGCGTTTGGGCTGGCCGTTTTCAAAAACAATCATCGAGCCGACTGTGTTGGTTCCTGCCAGATTGGAAATGTCATACGCTTCAAACGTTGTCGGTGTCTGTTCTAGTCCCATCATGCTGCCAAACAGCTCCAAGGATTTTTGTCTGCGCTGACCAGTGGTCTCCGAGCGAACAATTTCTTCCCGCGCATTTTTCCGCGCCAAATCCATGAGTTCTCGCCGTCTGCCGCGCTGTGGCACGGATACCGTCACCTTTTTTCCCGCTGTCGTGCGCAAAAACTCGCTGACTGCCTGCATATCTTCTATCGGTTCGGAGATCAGCACCAAACTCGGCACAGCACCTCGCATCGCGTAATACTGCTTGAGATAGCTTTCCAATAACTCTGCGCCATCTTCCTCTGAGGTACCATCCAGCATGGTATATTCTTTATCGTACAAATTGCCCGCGATATAATGCAAAACAACCAGACAGCCTTTAGTCTCGCCCTGCACAAATGCCAAAATATCCATGTCGGAAAAGCCGCTTGCCACAACCATCTGATGCTGACCGGCGCGCTGAATCGCCCGCATTCGGTCGCGCAGCTGTGCCGCCTGCTCAAACCGTTCTTCTTCTGCCGCCTGCATCATCTCGCGCTCCAGCTGTGCCGCAAGCGCTTCATAATCGCCCTCCAACACGCGAATGGCCTGTGCGACGCGCTGGGCATATTCTTCTTGCGATACTTTGCCCGCACACGGCGCACAGCAGCGCCTCATCTGGGCATTCAGACACGGCCTCCGCTTGCCAATATCGCGCGGCAGCACGCGATGGCAGTCGCGCAGGCCAAGCGCGCGGCTCACGGTATCTATTGCTTGAAACGCCGCGCCGCGTCCGGCATACGGCCCCAAATATCGCGCCGTGTCTGCCTTGGTTTTTCCCACAACTTCAAATTCCGGATACGGCTCGTCCGTCGAGATGCGGATAAACGGATAACCCTTGTCATCCTTGAGAAGAATGTTATACTTCGGCTGGTATTTTTTAATCATCTGATTTTCCAAAACCAGCGCTTCAAATTCGGAAGAACACACGATAATATCAAAATTATAGATATTTTCCACCATTTTCCGCGTTTTCGGCGTGTGTTTCGCGTCATTTTGGAAATACTGCGAAACGCGATTTTTGAGCACCTTCGCTTTGCCGACGTAAATCACCTGATCGTGCCGATTTTTCATGATATACACGCCAGGCTCCTTCGGGAGCGTCAGTACCTTTTGATGCAGTTCTTCGCGGGTCATCTCCATGTCTCCTTCCGAAAAAGTTACGAAAAAAAGACACCGCAAACCAGCGGTGTCCTCTGTTCATTCGTAGGGTTGAAATCAGTCGCTGAAGTTCGAATCGCTGAAATTGGACTGAATCAGATCGGTCAGTGCGTTGACAGCCTCAACTTCGTCAACACCGTCTGCGATCAGCGTGATTGTCGTGCCCTTGGTGATACCCAAAGACAGAATGCCCAGCAGAGACTTTGCATTGACTCTGCGCTCTTCCTTTTCAACCAGAATTGTGCTCTTAAAACCATTTGCACACTGAATGAAGAATGTAGCTGGACGTGCATACAGTCCAACCTGGTTCGTTACCTGAACTTCCTGTGAAAACATTTCAACATCGCTCCTATAAACAAAATTAAACTAAACCTATACAACACAATACATGAATATGCAGATTCTTTTTCCTGAATCATATATTATTATTTATAGCATACCTGTTTTTTCCGATTTCGTCAATATGTTTTTGTAACAAAAGAGAGCATTTTCGATCAAAAATTTGTAAAGGATTTTCAAATGCCGCAAATTGCAACACTAGTGTTCTCAACATATTGACGTTTTTTGCGCCCTATTTTTCGTGTTTTGTTAGGTTTTATTTCAATTCCAGAATTGTTACGCCCATATCGCCCTCGCCATATCGACCGTTGCGAATGGACTTCACATGCTTGTCATGCCGCAAGTGATCCTGAATCGCCGTGCGCAGTGCGCCGGTGCCCTTGCCGTGAATAATCGTCACAATATCCAGCCGCGCCATCAGGCAGTCGGAAATGTAGCGGTCAACCTCCATCAGAGCCTCTTCAACCATCATGCCGCGGACATCCAGCTCACTCTTGGCTGCCGAGCGGCGCACCTCCGGCGATGCGCCCGCCGTCCGATACGCTTTGCGCGTCTTGGGCTGCGGCTTTTTCTTGGGCTGTTCAATGCGAAGCTCGTTAATCGGCACGTTGACCTTCAAAATGCCCGCCTGCACGTAAACCATGCCGTCCTTATCCTCCGGCTTGAGTACGGTGCCCTGTACGCCGACATTGAGCAGATATACCGTATCACCGGCCTTGAGCGGGCGAATGCTGTCCGCTTCCACGGTCTTTTTCTCGCGGTGACCCGCCTTCTTTTCCGCCTGTCCCAGCGTACTGCGCAGTGCGGCACGAGCCGCAGCCAAATTCTGGTCTGCCGCATTGGCGTTTGCCTGCTTCTTCATCTCATCCAGCTGGGCAAAGACGGTATCCGATGCCATGCGTGCATCGCGCAAAATGCGCGCCGCCTGTTCGCGTGCCTTTTCGAGAATCGCATCGGTCTCGTCCTCGGCGCGTCCCTTCATCGTGACCGCCTTGTCCTTTTCCGACTGTGCCGTGCGGCGCAGTCGATCTGCGTCCTCACGCTGCTTTTGCAGCTGATGCCGTTCCTTTTCCAGTCTGCCCAGAACATCTTCAAATCGGACGTTTTCCTCGGAAATCTGCTTCTTTGCCTGCTCAATAATCGCAGGCTGCAAGCCCAACCGCTTGGAAATCGCAAATGCATTGGATTTGCCCGGCACACCGGTGAGCAGATGATAGGTCGGCTGGAGAGTTCTGACGTCAAATTCACACGATGCGTTTTCTACGCCGTCTGTTGTCAGCGCAAAGACCTTCAGCTCGGAATAATGCGTGGTCGCTGCAACCAGTGAGCCCATTTTTCTACCGTACTCGATAATGGCAACAGCAAGCGCCGCGCCCTCTTCCGGGTCGGTACCGGCACCCAGCTCATCAAACAAAATCAAGTCGTCCGGACCGCACTTTTCCATAATAGATACGGTATTCTTCATGTGTGCAGAAAATGTAGACAGCGACTGTTCAATGCTCTGCTCGTCGCCAATGTCCGCATAAATATTCTCAAACAGACACACTTCGCTCTGTTCATTTGCCGGAATGTGCAGGCCAGATGCCGCCATCAGGCTGAGCAGACCCAACGTTTTCAGGCTGACCGTTTTGCCGCCGGTATTCGGACCGGTAATAACCAGCGTGTCATAGTCATTGCCAAGGGCAATATCAATGGCAACTGCCTTCTTCTGGTCAAGCAGCGGATGCCGCGCCTGAATCAGCTGTACCTGTGTCTTTTCGCTCAGCTTTGGTGCGCAGGCATTGAGCTGGAAGGAATAATTTGCCTTGGCGAAGATAAAGTCCAACTTGCACAGCACATCATAGTCTGCCGCAATGGCGTCGGAAAATCCTTCGACATCCGCAGTCAGCTCAGCAAGAATGCGCTCGATTTCTACTTTTTCCTTACCTTGCAGAATTTTAATCTGGTTATTGGCATTGACAACCTGTGTCGGCTCAATAAACAGCGTAGCACCGGAGGACGAAACGTCATGCACCATGCCCGGCACATCGCCCTTGTGCTCGCTCTTGACCGGAATAACATATCTGCCATCGCGCTGGGTGATAATGGTCTCCTGCAAGTATTTAGAATACGTGGCAGAGGAAACATAATGATTCAGCGTCTCGCGCACATGAACATTCTGCTGTCGAATTTGGCGGCGAATATTGGCCAGCTCGGACGATGCCGCATCAGCAATCTCTTCTTCGCTAATAATCGCGCGATTGATTTTTTCTTCTAGATAGCGATTGCTGTTGATGCGCGCGAATAGGGAATCCAGCGATGTATGCACGCCGTTGTCCTGCTGTTCGTTGCCGTATTTGCGCACCTGATTGGCGGCGTGCAGCAGCGAAGCAATATCCAGCAATTCGCGCGTAGACAAAATGCCGCCCATCTTGGAGCGGTTGAGCGCCGCAGACACCTCACGAATGCCGCCGAACGCCGGTGTGCCGCCGGTCGTGAGCAGACGCTTCGCGTCATCGGTCTGCGTCAGCAGCTCCTGTACATCCTCGATGTCGTGCAGCGGGCGCAAATTCTTTGCCGCCTGCTTTGCCTTTCGGCTGACACACTTGTCTGCCAGCTGATCGAGAATCGTATAATATTCCAGTATTTTCAGACTTTTTTCAGAAAGTTTACTCATATTTCTTGTCAAAGCTCCTAAAAATATTCTATTTCTATGTAATTATTGTTGATTGATGCGGTATGCCCGCCGCGTTGCGCCGATAATCGTCACCGCGAGCACCGCCAAAAAGAGAACCAGACACGGCATGATGCGCCCGTCCTGCCGATAGCTCATGATCGTTGTGTACAACACAAACCCGCTGATCTCCACCTGCAGGACATGCAGCATGGTAATGATCGTCTGATAAACACACGCTTCGTTTTTCTTGTTCATCTCAAACGGTACATTCAGCATATCTACAGGCATAAAATGCGCCACTAAACTGACAATAGCCAAAGGAAACGTCATGATGATCGGCGAAATCAGCAGAGCCCCCGGCGAACCGTAGCCGTTCGGCGTGCCGTCCAGCATAAAATGCGTCGCAATCGTGTCCGGCAGATGCCGCATTCCGGCAATGGCAACGCCATAGCTCGCGAGCAGCAGCAGCCACGCCATACTTTCTAATACAGTATGCCGCTTGGTACGCATAACAATCCCCTCCTCAGTGCAGATCAAACAGGGAATGATAGAAGCCCAGTGTCTCTTGGCACTGCACATCCATATGATACAGCAAATATCGTTCACAAATCGCGCCGAGCTGCTTGGCAGTCTGCTCACTGACAGTGAACGAAAACTCTTTTTTATCCGGACAAAACGCGATATACCGCAGGGCGTGCAGAACACCTTCCGATACAGAAAAATACGTGCCGCCGACACGCTTTCGGCAGCTATCGCAAATCAGTGCACCGTTTTCCAGCAAGAACGACCAATTGCTGCATGCAGTCTCCCCGCACGCGCCGCAGCCGTTCAGCTCCGGCTGAAAGCCGAGCAGACAGGACAATCGCAGTTCAAACGCCGCCTTGACCGCCTGCACTTGGCGGCTCTGGCGATCCAGCGCATACAGTGCCCGCAAAAACAGCCGCAAAATCTGCTGTGTCGTCTGTTCTTCGACCGATGCGATATTCGCCAAATCTGCGAAATAGCAGCACAGCGCATAGTACTCAATATTGCTCGTGATACCGCTCCAAAAGGCGGTATCTATGACAGCGTCATTGAGCTGGTACTGTCTGCCCGCAAACAGCGTAAATTCGCTGTACTGGAACAAAGAAGTCGCCGTCACCAAACGTCCGCGCTTGCGCCGGATGCCGCGGCACAGCACCTCAATCTTGCCCAATTCTTCGGTCAGAAGCGTGATATACCGGTCATGGTCTCCGAAATCCGTCTGCCGGATCACCAACCCTCTGACCGTGATATGCTGCTGTGCCATATATTACTCGTTTTCATAGCCAAAGTTGCGCATCTGATACTGATTGTTGCGCCAACCTTCCTTGACCTTGACCCACAGCTGCAAATAGACACGGGTATCCAGCAGCTCTTCGATGTCTTTTCGCGCTTCTGCGCCGATTTTGCGCAGCATCGTGCCATTTTTTCCGATGATAATGCCCTTGTGGCTCTTCTTCTCGCAGTAAATCGTCGCCGCGATATTCATCAGACCATCCTCGCGCTCATGCATTTGCTCTACTGCAACCGCTGTGCCATGCGGCACCTCGCGCTCCAAATTACGCAGCATTTTTTCACGGACAATCTCTGCCACGAGCTGACGCTCCGGCTGGTCGCACAGCATATCATCCGGAAACAACTGCGGACCTTCAATCGCAAACTTGGCGAATTCTTCAAACAGAATGTCACAGTTTTCGCCGGTCTTTGCGGACAGCGGAACCACTGCATCCCACTTGTGTGCCTCGGAATATGCCGCAATGACTGCGAGCAAATCCTCATTTTTTACCGTGTCAATTTTATTGATGATGAGCACAGACGGCATGTGATACTGCTTCATGCGCTCCATCAGTTCCTGCTCTGCCGGGCCGATATGCGGCACCGGATCGACGACCATTGCCGCAATATCCACGTCTGTCACAGTATCATTGACGACTTTTACCATGTAATCGCCCAGACGGGAGCGCGGCTTGTGCAGACCCGGTGTGTCCTGAAAGACAAACTGACAGTCGCCCTTGGTCACAACACCGGTAATGCGCGTACGCGTCGTCTGCGGCTTATTGGATACAATCGCAATCTTTGTGCCAACCAACTGATTGAGCAGCGTCGATTTGCCGACATTCGGCTTGCCCACGATGGAAATAATGGCACTCTTTTTTACACTCATGCTAGTTCTCCTTATCGTTCCTCTTACTTTTCAAACTGATCGGTATCGCGGCGCAGTCCCAGCGATTCTAGTACCGCCTCTTCATGCTTGCGCTGAAGCTGCCGTTCCTCCTCACTGCGTTCATGATCGTAGCCGAGCAGATGCATCATAGAGTGCACGGTTAAAAAGCCGCATTCCCGTTCGGTCGAATGACCGTATTCCTTTGCCTGCTCCACCGCACGGTCATAATTGAGAATCATATCGCCCAAAAACAGCGAATTGTCTCCCGGATCGCGCTCCAGTTCTACATCCTCCGGCCATTCGCCGTTGTAAAATTCCAGCATGGGAAAAGACAGCACATCGGTCACGGCGTCTTTTCCGCGATTTTCCCGATTGAGCGTGCGAATGGTCTCGCTGTCTACAATCGTGACATCGACAAAGCTGTTTTCTGGTGCGCCTTCGGTCTCCAATGCCTTTTGTGCGCAGCGAGTAATCAGCTCGGCAACCTGCTCGAACTGGTCAATCTCTGCCTCCGGCGTAATGCGAATGCGATGCATAATCTCCGCCTCACTTTCTATTCTGTGTCCGACGCTTTGCCGCGCTTTCCTTGGCGCGCAGCTGCTTTTGCTGTTCATATTTCTCATAGGCACGAACAATGCGCTGTACCAGCTCATGTCGCACGACGTCCTTATCCGTCAGCTGGCACTGGGCGATGTCTTCGACATTCTTGAGCACGCGCACCGCCTCTTTGAGGCCGCTGACGCGATCTCCCGGCAGGTCGATCTGGGTAATATCGCCCGTGACAACCGCCTTGGAGCCAAAGCCGATACGAGTCAAAAACATCTTCATCTGTTCCGGCGTCGTGTTCTGTGCCTCATCCAAAATAATAAACGAATCGTCTAGTGTACGTCCGCGCATGTACGCGAGCGGTGCAACCTCAATGCTGCCGCGCTCCAGCAGCTTATTGAAGGTCTCCGCACCCATCATATCAAACAAACCGTCATACAGCGGACGCAGATACGGATCTACCTTGCTCTGCAAATCGCCGGGCAAAAATCCGAGCTTTTCACCCGCTTCGACAGCCGGACGAGTCAAAATAATGCGGCTGATCTGCTTGTCGCGGAACGCTGCCACAGCTGCTGCAACAGCAAGATAGGTTTTGCCTGTACCCGCCGGTCCGATGCCAATCGTGACTGTATGCGTGCGCATCGCGTCCATATACCGCTTCTGTCCCAGCGTCTTTGCCTTGATCGGCTTGCCTTTCGCCGTGATGCACACGACATCCTTGCCGATTTCAGAAATCTGATTCTGTCTGCCGTCCTTGACGAGACCCAGCACATACTGTACGGTCTGTGTGCCAATGCTCTCGCCGCGCTCGGCGAGCTGCATCAGAGACTGGATGGTTTTCATCGCCAGCTCCACATGTTCCGGGTCGGAGCCGGTGACTTTGAGTTCGGTTTCTCGGCTGAGCACGGTGACATCCAGTGCTTTTTCCAGCACCTTCATGTTTTCGTCAAACGCGCCGAAAATTCCCATGATTAAATCAATGGAGTCAATATGCATGGTCGTTTCTGCCATATTTATTCTTCGCTCTCCTTGTTTTCCTCTGATTGCGGAAGCTCCGTTCTGCTGCTTTCCACACGTTCGGCGATCTGTTCATAACACCACACAACAGACCGCAGGACAGCGGCATGATCTTCCGTGTTCATGTCTGCCTGCATAGACGTCAGGCAGCCTTCCTGCAGCTGCGCTTGGACAGACCGCTTTGTTCCATATTCCAGCCGGTTTTGCATCGTTTCCGCCCGGAGCAGCACAGGTTCTGTCTGATATGGAATCACGGTCTCACAGTACAGGGAAATCGGCAGCACCAGATGTTCATTCAGGCGCACCGTTTTCATCGTTATTATTCTATCACAAATCCCATCGGTTAGACTACTGCTCCTATACAAATTTATCCGTGTTTTTCCGAAACACAGGGCATACCGGTGCTTTTTTCTGCCCATTTCGGTTTTTCTCGATGCTTCGAGCGGCATTTTCCGCTTCACGTAATAGCGCACATCCGCCCACACCTGTGCATTGGCATCGGTGAGCCGATCCTCGTCCAGTTCTCCCTGCTTCTCTACCAACGCATCCACCAGCATCTGTCCGCGCACAACGGCATCTCCCGTCTTGCACAGCTGCGTGCCGCGCCCGACAGAGATTTTCCGAATCACACCGTCTTTTACTGCGACAACATCATGAATCCCCTGCTTGGTCTCGTCCTCTGGCGGCGGCTTCGCCGCGGCCGCCTGCACAGTCAGCACATTTCCCTCGACATTGACGGAAAAATACTTGAGTTCATCCAAGGTTATCATCATGTGCCGCTTGACATCCTTTGCATCAATCGTCGTACTTCTCGTGCCGACGCCAATATGCAGCTGTTCCAGTTCCTGCATAATGACCCGACTATCGACGCCCTGTTCCAGCTGAAGATCAATCATCCAGATCCGTGAGGACAGCTCCCAGCACAGCCATCCCATAAAAATCAATCCCATCCACAAGCCGTGCCGATGGCGAATGCGTTTCCAAACAAACGGAAAGCCGCGCCGCCGGAGAATATGCACGCGGCAGCGCGAGCGTTTGCGCACATGCGACAGGCGGCAGAAGTCACGCAGAGACAGCTCCGCTTGCAGCTCATCCAACTGCGTCCGGCGAATGCGATACAGCAAAATCCGATGTTCCGAACAGATATTGAGAAAGCGTTCCAGCTCTGCGCCGCGCACGCGGATAGTCAGCATTCCTCCCGCCAGTCGAATCCATTCGGCAACCATTCTGCGCTCACGCTCCCTCTGTCAAAAATCCCACCTGTGCAATGAGTCCGGTAATGGACAGCTCTTGCTCATCCAGTGTTCCCAGCTCTAACGCACTGCCTGTGATTTGGATGAGCAGTCTGCCGCAGTGAATCCGCATTTCTTCCTCACTGTACAGCACAATCGCACAGCGTCCGGTTATCACAATACTGCGGTTTCCGTCCAGCTCGATGCATGGCGCACCGCCCAGCTCCGGAAATTTTGTTCCCACACCCATCCCCTCCTCTGGAAATTTGTATGCACCAGCAGCATGATTGTTGCCATGTCCCGATAAAATGAACCGAGAAAGGAGCTGATTTTCATGCGTTCCCGCCTGTATTCTGCCGGATGCTTGGTCTTTTTGTTACTTTTGTGCAGATATTCGGCCGCTTGCACCGATGCTGTGCGCGCGGCACTGCATCTCTGTCTGACTTCCGTGATTCCGGCATTGTTTCCGTTTTTTGTCGCCAGCACGCTTGCTATTTCCTGCGGACTGGCGCAGACCATCGGTGCGCTCTTCGCCGTTCCATTCCGCAAGCTGTTTCATTTGCCCGCCTGCGGCGCGGCAGCCATGCTTCTGAGTTTTTTGGGCGGTTATCCCGCCGGAGCGCGCATGGCAGCCGAGCTATACCACAACAAGCAATGCACGCGCGAACAAGCAAACGCTCTGGCAGCGGTGTGCAATAATACCGGCCCTGCCTTTCTCATCGGCATGTGCGGCAACGGTCTGTTTCACTCGCTGCGCGCCGGCATCTTCTTATATCTCGTGCATATCATTTCGGCTCTGCTGACCGCGTTTGTTCTGCGTCCGAAGACGGCGCCAAAGTCTGCGGCGTTGACCAATCAATCGGAATTTCTGCGATGGATCCCGCTGTTTGTCCAAGCTGTGTTGTCTGCCGGACGCGCCAGCTTGCATGTATCTGCCTTTGTGCTTGTTTTTTCCGTGATCTTGTCTCTGCTTCGACAGGTCGGTATCTTCTCTTTTCTTCTTTGCGCGTTCGCACCGGTATTCCGCACTTTGAGCCTGTCTGACGGCACAGGAATCTTGATTGGCATGTTAGAACTGACGCAGGGGCTTGCCAGCCTGACGCCAGATACCGGTACACTAGCAGCACGGCTCATTGCTGTCTCCTCTTTATGTGCCTTTGGCGGATGTTCCGTGCTATTTCAAACCGCCACTGTGACAGAAGGTTTATCCTTTCGCGCCTGTATTCGCGGCAAGCTGGTTCACGCCGTCCTCGCTTTTTGCCTCTGTCTCTTAGCCGTCTCCGTTGTACCGACAAGCTGGCTGGAAACACGATAAAATTCCGTCATATTTTCGTCCTCTTGCGTCTGGAAACCGCGGGTAAAATACGCTATAATATTGTGATAGTGTCTTATGACAGAAAAGGAGACTTGCTATGTTTAATCTGTTCCGAAGGAACTGCTTATATAACGAATCCATTGAGCCGCATTGCGCCTACTGCGCCCACTGTAAGCCGGACAATGAATATCAAGGCGTCTGCGAATTTCGCGGCATCGTAGCCATGGCAGGAAGCTGCCGCCGATTCACTTACGATGCCCTGCGCCGCCGTCCGCCGAAGCCTGCCCGCATTCGCGGCCGCTTCAGCGATGCAGATTTCTTCTTTGAAGAAAAAGAACCGGAAGCACCGAAGACTACTGACAAATCCAAACAGCCGAAACCGGAAGAAGAATCTTCTCCGCTGATTTCTGAAGATCTCAGCCAGTTTGCGGATCTCTGGGAGGATGAGGACGAAGCGCCGAAGGCAGAAGCAAAACCGGAAACCGATACAGAGTCGGAGGCAGCTGCCGAACCGTCGGAGCAAGAAGAAACCGCATTCATTCCGGAAGAAACCAAGGAGGAACACCCAGATGAAGGTTAAAAAACAGCTTGCTGCCTTCTTGCTGTCTCTCTCTTTACTCACCGGCATGGCAGCACCGGTGTTCGCTGTCGATTCTGACACATCGAGCACGCAAAGCACTACTTCGTCCGAACAAGGCTCTGACAGCACAGAGACAAAAACGGACAAGTCCAGCGATTCCAGCTCGGACAAAACAACAGAAGACACCACTGCCGAAGAAACTGAACCGCAGGATCCAAAAAATCCGACGATTACCATTGATGCCAAGGCTTCGATTCTCGTCAACGCGGAAACCGGTGAAATCATTGAGGCAAAGAACGAGAAGAAAAAGGAATATCCTGCTTCTACAACCAAAATGATGACCGCCCTGCTCGCGCTGGAAAACTGCGAATTGAGTGACGTTGTCACCATGAAACAGGAAGACATTGCCGCAGCAGGTGCTGGCGCCAGCAACGCCGGACTCAAAGCCGGTGAGCAAGTGACCGTAGAAAATCTGCTGTACTGCCTGATGCTGCCGTCCGCATTTGAAGCCGCCAATGCACTGGCCCGCACAGCAGGCGGTTCTGTAGACAACTTCGTCAAGATGATGAATGACCGTGCCAGCGAATTGGGCTGTGTCAACACGCACTTCGTCAATCCAACCGGTATGCACGACACCGATCACTATTCTTGTGCGTATGATATGTATCTGATTGCCCGCGAGGCAATGAAGAACTCAACCTTCCAGACCATCGTCAACACCGCGCAAAAAAAGCTGCCGGAGACCAATATGAATCCGGAGCGCATTATCTATACGACCAATGAGTTGATTCGCAGCAGCTATTCGTCCATCTATTACGACAACTGCTACGGCATCAAAACCGGCCATACAACGCCTGCCGGATACTGCTTGGTCTCCTATGCCAAGCAGGGCAGTTACTCCTATTATTCCGTCATTCTCGGTGCCAAGGGCGGCACAGAATACGCAGGCAGCTTCACCGAAACCAAGCGTCTGTTCGAGTGGGCCTTCGACAATTTCCGGATGCAGACCGCAACAAAGGGCGGTTCCGCGGTGACAGAATGCCCGGTTCGTCTCGGCAAGGGCGTCGATCACGTGACGCTCGTCACCTCTAAGGATGTCTCTGTCCTCCTGCCTAAGGGGGCAGAATCCTCCGACTTGGAAACCAAATTGGATGTATCCGACAGTTACGATGCCCCGATTGCGCAGGGACAGAAGCTTGGCACGGTTACCTATTCGTATAACGGAACCGTGTGTGCAACAGAAGATCTGATTGCCCTGAGTGCCGTCCAGCGTTCCACGCTCTTATATGCACTGGATCAGGTCTCCAAGTTCTTTCACTGGGCACCGGTCCGCATCGTGATTACCATCATTATCGTTCTGTTTATCTTGTATGTGGTATTCTCTGTCATTGCAAGACGAAACCGCCGCATCAAAAAACAACAGCGCAGAAAGCGGAAAAACCGCAAGAATCGCAGCAATCGTCGATAAAACGCAGCAATCCCCTGTTTCCTGAGAAACAGGGGATTTTGATTTATGCAGCCAGTTCTGCATAGCGTGTAATCATTACCGCAGCTTGTGCGCGGGTTGCATGATTTGCCGGACGAAGATACAGGTTGTCTCCCACCCGTTCACCAGACAAAATTTGATTTTGATACGCCCAAACCATGGCATTTTTCGCCCATCCAGCAACAGCACTGCTGTCTGCAAAAACACCATCCAGCGATCCGCTGACTGCCGGTCTTCCGGCGCGAGAGTACAGCATCACGGCAACCTCCTGCCGTGTAATTGACTGATTGGGTCGAAAGGTTCCGTCTGTATATCCGCCGACAATATGATTTTCTGCCGCCCAAGTGACCGCCCGATAATACCATGCCGTGCTTTTTACATCGGTAAATCGGCTTTCTCCTGTGACATCCGGGCTTCCCGCCTGATTATACAAAATCTGTACTACCTGCGCCCGCGTCAGTGTGCCGTTCGGTCGAAATTCCGTCTTGGACACACCGCCCATCAGTGCGTGGTCATACACATACTGCACGAAATCTCGGTACCAGCTCGTTGCCGGAACATCGGTAAAAATGTCCTCCACGCGGCGCGTATCCGAAATAATTTGATCGGTATATGTTTTGCCGTCAAACGTACAGGAAGCAATACGTGTGCCATCTTCATTCACGGTGACGGTGCAGGCTTCCTGCTGTATATCATCGCCAAGCGTGCAAAAAAAACGAGCAATACAAGAGAGTAAGTCGGAACTCCACTCAAATTCCGGTTGTTTATACGTGTGTGTATGTGTTTCTCTCTGTTCGTCATAATCCGTGTCTCCCATCGGATAATTGCGAGCAAAGGATTGCGTCAAATACGCCTCATCTCGTTCATGGTCGGAGAAATTGGCGTCGCTTTTTAAGAAATACGCCGGTGTATCACTGCCGGCATCCCACGTTGCGTCCAAATTATAATATTTTCCGCCCAGCTTGACAATATTCCAGCTGTGGTTTTCTCCATTCGCTGTGCCAGAGATAAAGCGGCAGTCTATCCCTTCCTCCAGCAGCAGTCGATACAGAAAAACCGAATAGCCCTGACAGACACTGGTGCCGTTGATTACCGCCGCATACGCCGTGTACTTGAGCTTATACGAATCATCCGCATCGTGCTTGCTGTCGTACGTCACATGCTGACAGACATACGAGTAAATCGCGGAAATTTTTTCATAGTCACTCTTCCCGTCGAGATTCAGTGATTGCAAGATACGATTGATTCTCACATCCAGTGCTGTTTCCTGCTTTTCTGTCGTGTACCATGTCATCGTGTATTTGATGGTCAGATAATAGGTGTTGCCATCGACATGTCCCGACTGCGTGGCATCCCATCCGGCATATTGCCACTTGAGATAATC